>NZ_JBEYXJ010000062.1:0-49751 GCF_040645015.1 Streptomyces sp. NPDC046881
TCCAGCGCGGCCCGCAGCCGCCCCAACTCCTCGTCGCGACCGGTGAACCCGGCGGGCGCCGGCGGCCGCGCGTCCAGGGCCGTAGGCGCCGGCCGCGGCGGCGGGGTCTCCGCCGACCCCCAGACCGGCCCCCCCCCGACACCCCCCCCCCCGCCCCACTTCTCGGCAAGTCACTCATTCGGGCGAGACCCGTGGCGTCAGCCGTCCGTACCGAACGCCATCACGAGGTACTCCTTGCTGGACGACGCCATGCCCCGCCTCTTGGCCCACACGGCGGACATGTAGAGCCGGCCCTGGCCGAAGCGCAGCTCCGCGTACTCCGGCAGCAGGTTGGCCTCCGAGTCCCGCACGCTCTTCGTGGCGGGGTTCTCCAGCAGCTTCACCGCCTTGAACGAACCGCCGTCGATGCTGACGACCTGCCCGCCCTTGTCGTACGGCGGCGCCTTGTAGGCGAGGAGGTTGCCGCCGTCGGTCCGCAGCGGGGAGAACGTGTAGCCGTCGCCGGCCTCGGCGCGCTGACCGGTGGGCTTGCCGGTCTTCAGGTCGAAGGCGACGATCTCGTTGGTCTTGCTGAAGTCGGCCTTGCCGTCGTGCGCCTCGGTCGCCAGGTAGAGCCTGCCGTTGCCCGCCACGACCTGCTTGCAGTCCTCGACCCGGGTGATGCCGTCGCAGTGGCCCGCGTAGGTGTCGCCGGGTGCGGGGATCCGGGCGAGCAGCGCGCCGGTCCTGGCGTCGATGGAGAAGTAGTCCGAGACGCCGCTGCCGTCGCCCGCGCTCTGGCCGACGTCGGCCGCGACCACCAGCGGGTCGGTGGAGACGACGGAGGCGTAGTCGATGCCGTCCGGCATCTTGTACTCGGAGTTCACCTTCCCGCTGGCCGGGTCGACGGTCTGGATGTGCAGCTCCGGCTCGTCGTAGGTGCCGCACTTGCGCACCGCGACCAGCCGGGTGCCGCCGCCGTACCCCTCGTCGTGGCAGGTGTCGCCCGGCTTGGGCTGCCACAGCGTCTTGCCCGACTCGATGTCGAAGGCGGCACCGCCCTCACCGCCGCCGACGGCGACGGTGTGCTGGGCGACGGTCACGTTCGAGAAGGTGACCGGGTAGTCACCGGACTTGATCGACTTCGTCCACAGCTGCTTGCCGGAGGTGAGGTCGACGGCGGAGACCTGGGTGCAGCCCGCGGTGGAGCCCTTCGCCGGCATCTTCGGCTGGAAGGCGACCGCCGTGCGGCCGTCCTCGTCGACGTGGCCGCTGGTCGCGCAGACCGGGCCGGGCAGCTTGAGCGTCCACAGCCGGGTGCCCTTGGCCGGGTCGTAGCCGACGATCTCCGCGATGCCGCTCTTGGCGTACACCGTGTCCGTCAGCCAGGAGCCCATGGTGCTGACCGTGTCGTCCGCCTTGGGCAGCGGCACCTCGAAGAGCACCTTGGCGGCCGCGTCGGACGGCACCTTCTCCTTGCCGCCCCCGCCGGTCGTGCCGCCGGAGCCCTTGCCGTGCGAGCCGCCGGAGGAGGCGGTGTGCTGCGGGTCGTCGCCCCCGGAGGACTTGGCGTACCAGACGCCGCCGCCGACGATCAGCGCGATGGCGACGACCGCCGCGACGACGATGAGCATCGCGGTGTTGTTCCGCCCGCCGCCCGCTCCGGGCTGGGGCTGCATCGGCACGGTCGGCGGCTGGCCCTGGCCCGGGTAGCCGTAGCCGGGCTGCGCGCCGTGCATCGGCTGCGGGGGCTGGGCGTAGGGGTTGTGCGGCTGGGCGCCGTAGCCCGGGGGCTGCGGGGCGGGGTGGGCCGGCGGCTGGGCGTACGGGTTCTGCTGCGCGCCGGGGTGGCCGTACCCGGGCTGCGGCGGCTGGGCCGGCGGCTGCGGGGGCGGGGGCGGCGGGTAGCCGTAGCCCGGTTGCGGCGGCTGCGGCGGCTGGTTCGGCGGGGGCGGGGGCGGCTGGGTCATGCTGTGGGTACCTCGATGACGCGGGAAGGCCGTACGGCGAAGGGGACTCGGGCAGGGGCGGGCTGCGGCCGGCTCAGTTGCCGAAGGCGATCATGAGCTTCTCCTTCGCGTCGTCGTCGCCGGACAGCCGGCCCGCGGAGACGAAGAGCCGCCCGCCGGTCCAGTCGACGACGCCGTCGTAGAAGGTGTTCTCGGCCTCGGCGGCGCCCTGCGGGTTCTGCAGCAGCCGGGTCGTCGGGTGGGAGGAGCCGGTGACCGGGACCGACACGACCTGGCCGCCGGTGTCGTACGACGGCTGCACGTACGCCACGAGCTTGCCGCCCTCGACCTTCACCGGTGACATCGGCTCGTCGGCCGGGGACTTCACCCGCCACTTCTCCTTGCCGTCGGAGAGGCTGATGGCGACGATCTCGTTGGCGCTGCCGGTGGCGTCGGTCGGCAGGTAGAGCATGTTCGCGTCGACCGCGACCCCCTGGCAGCCCTGCAACTCGCGCTCCAGGACCGCCCAGCCGCAGCGGGGGGCGAACTTCTCGTCCACCTTGACCTCCGAGCGGAACTTGCCGCTGCTGGTGAAGGTGGAGATGTTCCAGGCCTTCTTGTCCCGGTTGGTCAGGTAGACCACGAGCGGGTCGACCGAGTACGTCCGGGTCACCTCCCAGCCCTTCTTGACCGGCTGGGTCCAGCGCACCTTGCCGGTGGCCGGGTCGAGTTCCTGGATCTCCTCGTGCTCCTTGCCGGTGCCGGCGCCGCAGGAGGCGACCTGGATCAGCCGGCCGGTGCCGCCCGCGTAGGCGGCCGGGAAGCAGGCCGCGCCGTACTTCTTCTTGTCGTACAGCTTCTTGCCGCTGTCGATGTCGTACGCCGTGCCCGACTGCGAACGGCCCACCATCAACGTCTTGCCGCTCACCGTCAGTTCCACGTTGAGCGCGCTGTCGAACAGTCCGCCGTCGGCGACCTCGGCGCTCCAGCCCTTCTCGCCGGTGCGCAGGTCCAGCTGCTGGAGCTGGTTGCACTTGGCGCGGTCGCCGCCGCCGTTCAGGTACGCCACGACGATCTTGTCGTCGGCGGACTTCTGCGGGGTGGCCGCGCAGATCTTCTGCGGGAAGTCGACCGGCCCCCAGGCGGTGGCGCCGTCGGCGGTGCCGAAGGCGAAGACCTGCTTGTACGCCGCCTTCACCGCCGTGTCGCCGCTGACCCACATGCCGGGCGCGTCGGCGCCGGAGGCCGGGGCGTCGGGCGCCGGCTTGTACCAGAGCACCTTCGCGTCACCGGCCCGGCGGCCCTCGTTGAGGTGTTCCGGGTCGTCGCCGCCGGAGCCGGTCGGCGAGGCCGTGGCGGAGTGCTTGGGGTCGTCGCTCTGCTGGGCGACCGGCTTCTTCTTGCCGCCGCCGTCGTCGTCTCCGCCGGTGAGCGCGACCACCGTGCCGCCGACGACCAGCAGCGCGGCCACCGCACCGCCGACGATCAGCGCCGTCTTCTTGCGGGAGGCCGGCTTGCCGGCGACGAGGCCGCCGGGCGCGGCGCCGGGCATGCCCGGGTACGGCGGCTGCTGCGGGTGGCCGTAGCCGGGCTGCGGGGCGCCGTACGGGCCCTGCTGCTGCGGGGGTTGCTGCGGGTAGCCGTAGGGACCCGGGGTGGCGCCGTACGGGCCCGGTTGCGGGGGCTGCTGCGGATAGCCGTAGCCCGGCTGGGGCTGCTGCGGGGGACCCGCGGGCTGCTGCGGGGGCGTGGCCGGCGGCGGAGGCGCGCCGAACCCGCCCTGCGCGGGCGGGGTCTGCGGTGCGGCACCGAACCCGCCCTGGGCCGGCGGGTTCTGCGGCGCGGGGCCGAAACCGCCGCCCTGCGGCGGCTGGTCCTGCGGCGGTCCGAACCCGCCCTGCGGCGGCTGGTTGGGCGGCTGAGTCATCAGCGCTCTTCCCCCTCGTTCACTGATTTTTAGCCACGCCCCGAGGTTCGTGACGGCCCCAAGGTCGCTTACAGACAGTTCTCAGACGGCTCTTTCTATCACCCGGCACAGACAGCACACGGGGCCGCGTCCTCCCCTGTTCCCAAGGGCGGACCGGCCCGTGATGCTGTTGTTATGCGCCTTCACTCCCCCTTCACGCGGCGCACGCGCCCCCCTTCGTGCGCGCCCGTGGGAAGCGTGTGGGGTCAGGCGTCCTCCGCCAGTTCCAGCCAGCGCAGCTCCAGTTCCTCGCGCTCCCCGGCCAGGTCCCTCAACCGGGCGTCGAGTTCGGCGACCTTCGCGAAGTCGGTGGCGTTGTCGGCGATCTGCGCGTGCAGCTTGGACTCCTTCTCGGAGATCTTGTCCAACTGGCGCTCGATCTTCTGGAGTTCCTTCTTCGCGGCCCGCTGGTCGGCGGCGCTCTTCTCCGCGGTGACCGGCTTGGGTGCCGTGGCGGCGGACTGCGCGGCGACCGCCTCCTCCATCCGCTGCCGCCGCTCCAGGTACTCGTCGATACCGCGCGGCAGCATCCGCAGCGTGCCGTCGCCGAGGAGGGCGAAGACCCGGTCGGTGGTGCGCTCCACGAAGAACCGGTCGTGGGAGATGACGATCATCGAGCCGGGCCAGCCGTCGAGCACGTCCTCCAGCTGCGTGAGGGTCTCGATGTCGAGGTCGTTGGTGGGCTCGTCGAGGAAGAGGACGTTCGGCTCGTCCATGAGCAGGCGCAGCAGCTGCAGCCGCCGCCGCTCACCGCCGGACAGGTCCCCGACCGGCGTCCACTGCTTCTCCTTGCCGAAGCCGAACGTCTCGCACAGCTGACCGGCGGTCATCTCGCGCCCCTTGCCGAGGTCGACGCGCTCGCGGACCTTCTGTACGGCCTCCAGCACCCGCCACGTCGGATCGAGTTCGGCGACCTCCTGGGAGAGGTAGGCGAGCTTGACGGTCCGGCCGACGGCGATGCGCCCGCCGGCGGGCTGGGCCTCGCCCTCGGTACGCGCCGCGTCGGCCATGGCCCGCAGCAGCGAGGTCTTGCCGGCGCCGTTGACGCCGACGAGACCGATCCGGTCACCGGGGCCGAGCTGCCAGGTGACGTGCTTGAGCAGCACCTTCGGCCCGGCCTGCACGGTGACGTCCTCGAGGTCGAAGACGGTCCTGCCGAGCCGGGAGGAGGCGAACTTCATCAGCTCGCTGCTGTCGCGGGGCGGCGGCACGTCCGCAATCAGCTCGTTGGCGGCCTCGACCCGGAAGCGCGGCTTGGAGGTGCGGGCGGGGGCGCCGCGCCGCAGCCAGGCCAGCTCCTTGCGGATGAGGTTCTGCCGCTTGGCCTCCTCGGTCGCGGCGATCCGCTCGCGCTCGGCACGGGCGAAGACGTAGTCGGAGTAGCCGCCCTCGTACTCGTACACGTCGCCGCGCTGCACGTCCCACATGCGGGTGCAGACCTGGTCCAGGAACCACCGGTCGTGCGTCACGCAGACCAGTGCCGAGCGCCGGTTCCGCAGGTGCGTCGCGAGCCAGGCGATGCCCTCGACGTCGAGGTGGTTGGTGGGCTCGTCCAGGACGATCAGGTCCTGCTCCTCGATGAGCAGCTTGGCCAGCGCGATACGGCGCCGCTCGCCACCGGAGAGCGGTCCGATGACGGTGTCCAGCCCCTTCGGGAAGCCCGGCAGGTCCAGCCCGCCGAACAGCCCGGTCAGGACGTCCCTGACCTTGGCGTTGCCGGCCCACTCGTGGTCGGCCATGTCGCCGATGACCTCGTGGCGGACGGTGGCGGCGGGGTCGAGGGAGTCGTGCTGCGTGAGCACGCCGATCCGCAGTCCGCCGGAGTGCGTGACCCGGCCGGTGTCGGCCTCCTCCAGCTTGGCGAGCATCCGGATCAGGGTGGTCTTGCCGTCGCCGTTGCGCCCGACGACCCCGATCCGGTCCCCTTCCTGCACACCGAGCGAGACGCCGTCCAGCAGGGCACGGGTGCCGTACACCTTGCTGACGTTCTCGACATTGACCAGGTTGACGGCCATTTCACTCCTGTGCGCGGGGCTGTGTCTGTGTGCGGCTCCGCCGCGGGGTCGACCTTCTAGCGTAGGGCCTGCGGGGGTGAGGGCGGGGCGCGAGGGGGGTGTCACTCTTTGTGATGACGTGATCGGGAAAGGGCCGCTACGGTGGGAAGACAGGCCGCAGGATCCCGCCCATGGGAGGAACCATGACTGCCGAGCCGATCTCCGAGGCCGCCGCGCCCGACGACGAGCCGACCTCGCGGTGGCCGGTGCCTCCGGCGGACGGCTGGACCGTGGACGACCTGTTCACCCTGCCCGACCTCCCGCCGCACACCGAGTTGATCGACGGGAGCCTGGTCTTCGTGAGCCCGCAGCGGGATTTCCACAGCATTGTCATCGACCTGCTGGTGAGTGGCCTCCGCCGCACAGTGCCTACGAAGTTCAAGGTCCGCCGCGAGATGACCGTCGTCATCGACCGCAGAAACGGGCCCGAGCCGGACGTCTCCGTGCTCCGCTCGGAGGCGGTCGCCGGCCGCAGCCAGACGTCGTTCCCGGCCGCCGATGTCGTCCTCGCCGTGGAGGTGGTCTCGCCGGATTCTGAGTCACGCGACCGTGACACCAAGCCGCGCAAGTACGCCGCCGCGGGGATCGACCACTTCTGGCTGGTGGAAATGGTGGGAGAGGACGAGCGGCCGGTCGTCTACGTGTACGAGCGGGATCCGGTAACCAGGAGCTACACCGTCACCGGCATTCACCACGACCGGCTCAAGATCTCCGTCCCGTTCGACATCGACATCGACCTGACGGAGATCGACTCTCTCTGAGGCGCCCACCCCTCAGAGCACCGTCGCCCCCGCCACCGGCCCCGCCGCGGTCCGCACCGCCCTGCACGTCCCCGACGCCCGCAGCACCTCGGCCACCTTCTGGGCCGACTCCGCGTCCCGCGTGAGGAAGGCCGTCGTAGGCCCGGAACCCGAGACCAGCGCGGCCAGCGCACCCGCCCCGCGCCCCGACCCCAGGGTGTCCGCCAGCTCCGGGAAGAGGGACAGCGCGGCCGGCTGGAGATCGTTGGAGACGGCGGCGGCCAGCGCCTCGGCTTCCCCCTTCGCCAGCGCCTCCACCAACTCCGCCGAAACCACCGGCTCCGGGATCTCCCGTCCCTCGGCCAGCCGGTCGAACTCGCGGAACACCGCCGGCGTCGACAGGCCCCGCTCGGCCATCGCGAACACCCAGTGGAAGGTGCCGCCGACCTCCAGGGCGGTCAGCCGCTCACCGCGCCCCACCCCGAGGGCCGCCCCGCCGACCAGGCTGAACGGCACGTCACTGCCCAGCTCGGCGCAGATGGCGAGCAGCTCGGCACGCGAGGCACCCGTGCCCCACAGCCGGTCGCAGGCGAGCAGCGCGCCCGCGCCGTCCGCGCTGCCGCCCGCCATGCCGCCGGCGACCGGGATGTCCTTGGCGATGTGGACGTGGACGTTCGGTTCGATGCCCCGGCGCCCGGCGAGGGCGATCGCGGCGCGCGCGGCGAGGTTGGTGCGGTCCAGGGGCACCTGGGCGGCGTCCGGGCCCTCGCAGGTGATCCGGAGTTCGTCCGCGGGGGTCACCGTGACCTCGTCGTACAGGCCGACGGCGAGGAAGACGTTGGCGAGGTCGTGGAAGCCGTCGGGGCGGGCGGCGCCGACCGCGAGCTGGACGTTGACCTTGGCCGGGACCCGGACCGTGACGCTCACGTGCCGCTCTCCTCGTGCTCGGTGACGGCGTTCTTGTGCTCGGCGATCCGCGCGAACTCCTCCACCGTCAGCGACTCCCCGCGCGCCTGCGGCGAGACCCCGGCCGCGACCAGGGCGGCCTCGGCGGCGGCGGCGGATCCGGCCCAGCCGGCGAGCGCGGCCCGCAGGGTCTTGCGGCGCTGCGCGAAGGCCGCGTCGACCACGGCGAAGACCTCGGCCTTGGAGGCGGTGGTCTTGACCGGCTCGGCCCGCCGCACCAGGGACACCAGCCCGCTGTCGACGTTCGGCGCGGGCCAGAAGACGTTGCGGCCGATGGCCCCGGCCCGCTTCACCTCGGCGTACCAGTTGGCCTTCACGGACGGCACGCCGTACACCTTGTTGCCGGGCGCGGCCGCGAGCCGGTCGGCGACCTCGGACTGCACCATGACGAGGGTGCGCTCGATGCTCGGGAAGGTGTCGAGCATGTGCAGCAGCACGGGCACGGCGACGTTGTACGGCAGGTTCGCCACCAGGGCCGTCGGGGCGGGGCCGGGCAGCTCGCCGACGTGCATGGCGTCGGAGTGGACCAAAGCGAACCGGTCGGCGCGCTCGGGCATGCGGGCGGCGATGGTCGCGGGCAGCGCGCCGGCCAGAACGTCGTCGATCTCGACGGCGGTGACCCGGTCGGCGACCTCCAGCAGCGCCAGGGTGAGCGAGCCGAGTCCCGGGCCGACCTCCACGACCACGTCGTCGGGGCGGACGTCGGCGGTGCGGACGATACGGCGGACCGTGTTGGCGTCGATCACGAAGTTCTGGCCGCGCTGCTTCGTGGGACGCACACCGAGCGCTGCCGCGAGCTCGCGGACGTCGGCCGGACCGAGGAGGGCGTCGGGGGTGGGGCTGCTCACGGGGACAAGGGTACGGGGGCCGGGGGGACCGGCTTGCCAGGTGGCCGTCGGCCGGGGGCCCGGGAAACCGTGCGACCGGCCCCCGCGCCCGCCCCCGCACGCTCCCCGGTCACTTGTGCAGGAGCCCCCCGCAGTGCGGCCACGGGCTCGCCCCCCGGCGGATGTACAGCTTCTTCGCGCGGTAGGTCTGCTCCTCCGCGGAGGCGTCCTGGGGGCGGCCCTTGCCGCCGAGGGCGTGCCAGGTGCGGTTGTCGAACTGGTAAAGGCCGCCGTACGTGCCGGAGGGGTCGACCGCGTGCGGACGGCCGCCGGACTCGCAGGCGGCGAGCGCGCGCCAGTTCAGGTCGTCGGCGCCGTCCATGGCGGTGGGCCGCGGTTTGGTGCCGACCCGCACCACCTGCGTGCGGGGCGTGCGCACCAGCTCGGTCCGCTCCCGGCGCGGCCGCTGCCGGACCCCGTTGACGGTGCGCACGAGGTAGGTGATGCGCCGGAGCCCGGGCTGCCCGGGCTGGGCGACGACCTCGGTGCCCTTGAACAGCGAGGGGTCCTCGGTCCGCTGGACCTGGAACGGGATCTGCTCCTCGCGGACCTCGCGGGAGCCGGTCACCCTCAGCACGGTCACCGTCTGCCCGTCCCGCGGGAAGCTGTCGAGCGGGACGGAGGTGGTGTCCTGGCCGCGCAGGGTGATCCCGGCCTCCTCGACCGCCTCGCGGACGGTGGCCGCGTTGGTGCGGACGGTGCGGGTCCGGCCGTCGGCCAGGACCGTGACCGCGCGCTCGGTGCGCACGTCGAGCGCGAGTCCGGCGCGTCCGATGGGCCGGGAACGCGAGGTCGAGAGGTACGCGCCCTCGGCGCGCACCCCGAGCTGGTCCAGCGCGCCCTCCACCGTGTGCGCCGTCGTCCACACCTCGCGCCGCCGGCCGTCCAGGGTGAGCCGGACGGGACGGCCGTACCGCACCGCGACCTCGTCGCCGCTGGCGAGCGTCGTACCGGGGGCGGGCGCGATCACGTCGTGCGCCCCGACGTGTACGCCCTCCTCGGCGAGGAGTTCGCTCACGTCGTCGGCGAAGGTGTGAAGGGTGCGCTGCCTGCCGTCGACGCTCAGCTCGATCGCCTTGTCCTTGGCGACGAAGGCGGTGGTGCCGCCGGCCAGGAAGGCCACGACCAGGGCCTGCGGCAGCAGACGGCGCATGGGGGACTCCGGGCGCTCGGCGGAGCGCGCCCTGCGCCGGCGTGCGGCCCGCCCGCCGGCCTCCGTGGGCGGTCCCGGCACGGAGATCACCGTCGCGGGTGCGCCGGTCGTCTGCCGCGGCAGCGGCGGCACCGGCGGCAGCGCCTCCGTGACGAAGTAGGCCTCCGCCTCGTAGGCGGGCCGGTAGGTGTCCTTGGACAGGCCGTACGGCAGGGTCTCCGCGGTGTGGACGGAGGCGTCATGGCCGTAGGGGTCGTACGTCTCGTACTGCGACGTGCTCACGCCGACACGCTCCAGGGGCCAGAGGGGTCCGGATCGGGCCCCCAGAACCTAGCGGAGCGCCGGTCACTCTCCAAAGCGACTCGACTACGGACCGTCGCGCCTCGAACAGGCGCTCAGTAGCCGAAGGCGCGGGCGGTGTTCGCGCCCAGGGCGGTCGCCAGTGCGTCCTCGTCGATCCCGCGCACGGCGGCCATGGCACGGACGGTGACCGGCACGAGGTACGGGGCGTTGGGCCGCCCGCGGTAGGGCGCCGGGGTCAGGAAGGGCGCGTCGGTCTCCACCAGGACCAGTTCCAGCGGGGCGACGGCGAGGGCGTCGCGCAGGTGCTGGGCGTTCTTGAAGGTGACGTTCCCGGCGAAGGACATGAAGTAGCCCTCGCGGGCGCAGATCCCGGCCATCTCGGCGTCGCCCGAGTAGCAGTGGAAGACGGTGCGCTCGGGGGCGCCCTCCTCCTTCAGGATCCGCAGGACGTCGGCGTGGGCGTCGCGGTCGTGGATGACGAGCGCCTTGCCGTGCCGCTTGGCGATCTCGATGTGGGCGCGGAAGGAGCGCTCCTGGGCGGCCTTGCCCTCGGGACCGGTGCGGAAGTAGTCGAGGCCGGTCTCGCCGACGCCCTTGACCTGCGGCAGCGCGGCAAGCCGGTCGATCTCGGCGAGGGCCTCGTCCAGGGCCGCGTCGCCGCCCGCCGGGCGGGCGCCCTGCCGGGACCATCCGTCGGGGTCGCCGTGCACGATGCGCGGGGCCTCGTTGGGGTGGAGGGCGACGGCGGCGTGCACGCTCGGGTGGGCGGCGGCGATCTCGGCGGCCCACTGCGAGCCCTTGATGTCGCAGCCGACCTGCACGACGGTCGCCACGCCCACCGAGGCGGCCTTCGCCAGGCCCTCCTCGACCGTGCCGGACTGCATGTCGAGGTGGGTGTGGGAGTCGGCGACGGGCACCTGCAGCGGTGCCGGGAGCGGCGGGGCCGCCTTCCTGTCATCGTCTCCGGAGCTGTGGGCGGCGTTCGAAGGCATGCCCCGATCCTACGAAAGGGGCATGCCCCGGGCGGCCGGTGATCCGCTCAGCTCGCCCTGCGCTGGAACGGGTGCAGCAGGTCGGACAGGTGCCAGTGGTGCGGCTCCCTCGCCGGCCCCGGCACCTGCGGCGCCTCGGCCGGGCCCGCCGCCGGCACCCGGTGCTGCTGCCGCCCGGCCGCGCCGCGCACGGAGGAGACCTGGCCCGCGCGCATGATCCGCACGACGTGACCGTCGCAGTTGTGGCAGCACGGCCGGCTGAGCGGCGACGGCACGACCTGGCCGTCGGCCACGTACAGCACGAACTCCTGGCCCTCGGCGTCCGTGTGGTGCTCTATCTCGTACGACTGCTCCCAGCCGTGCCCGCACCGCATGCAGGCGAACGAATAGGACTCGTGAACGACGGCTGTGGCCGTACCGCGGAGACCGGTCTGCCCTGCTATGTCACTCATGCCAGCTCCCTGATGCACGGGTGCGTCCCTGATGGACGGGTGCGTCCCTCCGACCAGTGGACGCCTCGTCCGGGGCGAGCGCATCAGGCCTGTCGAGTGTTGGAGGCGATTTGGACATCGCTTGCCGAAGAGACGCGAACGAGACGGCTGAGCTTTGCCATCGACGCCAGCCCTTTGCCCGCCCATGGGGCGCGCGCTCACCCGAGAAGAGCCCTGCTCAGAGGCCTGGTGCGCCCCTAGCTCGGGTCTGCCTTCTTGGCGGCGACCACGGCGTCGAACACGACCCTCTTCGGCAGTCCGGCGTCCGCCGCCACCGCCGCGATGGCCTCCTTGCGGCGCTCGCCGGCCTCCTCGCGCACCCGCACCCGGCGGACCAGTTCCGCGGCGTCGAGTTCCTCGGGTCCGGGCTCGGGCGCGCCCTCGACCACGACGGTGATCTCCCCGCGCACCCCCTCGGCGGCCCACCGCGCCAGCTCGGCGAGCGGACCGCGCCGGACCTCCTCGTACGTCTTGGTCAGCTCGCGGCAGACGGCGGCCCGCCGGTCCGCGCCGAAGACCTCGGCCATCGCCGCGAGGGTGTCGTCGAGCCGGTGCGGGGCCTCGAAGTAGACGAGGGTGCGCCGCTCGCCCTCGACCTCGCGCAGCCGGGACAGCCGTTCGCCGGCCTTGCGGGGCAGGAAGCCCTCGAAGCAGAACCGGTCGACGGGCAGCCCGGACAGGGCGAGCGCGGTGAGCACGGCGGACGGCCCGGGGACGGCGGTGACCCGGATGTCCTGCTCGACGGCCGCCGCGACCAGCCGGTAGCCCGGGTCGGAGACCGACGGCATCCCGGCGTCGGTCACCAGCAGCACGCGCGCGCCGCCGAGCAGCTCCTGGACCAGTTCCGGCGTACGGGCGGACTCGTTGCCCTCGAAGTACGACAGCACGCGGCCCTTGGGGGTGACGCCGAGCGCCTGGGTGAGCCGGCGCAGCCGCCGGGTGTCCTCGGCGGCCACGACGTCGGCGCCGGCCAGCTCCTCGGCGAGCCGGGGCGGCGCGTCCGCGATGTCGCCGATGGGGGTACCTGCCAGGACAAGGGTTCCAGTCACGCCCCCATCCTCCCAGGAGTTCCGGGGCCGGTTCCGGGGGCCCGCATTCGGGGGGAAACGGACCGTGTCCCGACCGGTACCGCACATGCACGGGACTCGCACAGGCCGGTTCCCTACGATGGCGCGGTGACCAGTACCGCGTCCTCCATGGACCTCCGGCAGGGGCAGGCACCGCACGACCAGCGGCCGTCGTGGCAGCAGCGGCTGCGCCGATTCGGGTACGCGCCGGCCGCGGACGCGCCCTCGGGCGACGTACGCGACCGGCTGGTGCCGCCGTACGCCGAGCCGAGCCCCCGGCTGTGGCGGGTGCTCGGCGCGTCGCCGGTCCTCGCCGAGCGGCTCACCCGCTGGTCGGGCTGGGGCGGGCCGCTGCTGGTGACGCTGATGGCGGGCGTCATGCGGTTCTGGAACCTGGGCAGCCCGCGCGCGGTGATATTCGACGAGACGTACTACGCCAAGGACGCGTGGGCGCTCGTCCACCGCGGTTTCGAGGTCAGCTGGGACCAGTACGGCAAGAACGCCAACGACCTGGTGCTCCAGCAGGGCGGCCGTCTGACGCTCCCGACGGACCCGGCGTACGTGGTGCACCCGCCGGTCGGCAAGTACGTCATCGGGCTCGGCGAGCTGCTCTTCGGGTTCGACCCGTTCGGCTGGCGGTTCATGACGGCGCTGCTCGGCACGCTGAGCGTGCTGCTGCTGTGCCGGATCGGCCGCCGGATGTTCCGCTCGACGTTCCTGGGCTGCCTGGCGGGCGCGCTGATGGCGGTGGACGGCCTGCACTTCGTGATGAGCCGGACCTCGCTGCTCGACGGCGTGCTGATGTTCTTCGTGGTGGCCGCGTTCGGCTGCCTGGTCGTGGACCGGGACCGGGCGCGGGAGAGACTCGCCGCCGCGCTGCCGGTCGCGGCGGACGGGCGGGTACGTCCGGACGCGCGGGTCGCGGACGCCTTCCGGTTCGGGTGGCGCCCGTGGCGCTGGACGGCCGGGGTGATGCTGGGCCTGGCCGTGGGCACGAAGTGGAACGGCCTGTACGTCCTGGCCGCGTTCTGTGTGATGACGGTCCTGTGGGACGTCGGCACGCGCAAGGTGGCCGGCGCCCACCACCCGTACACCGCAGCCCTCAAGTACGACACCGGACTGGCCTTCGTGGCGACGGTTCCGGTGGCGCTGGTGGTCTACCTGGCCTCCTGGACGGGCTGGATCCTGTCCCCCACCAACGGCAGGGGCGGCTACTACCGCAACTGGGCGGCCACCGACGGCAAGGGCGGCACCTGGGCGTTCCTGCCGGACTGGCTGCGCAGCCTGTGGCACTACGAGCACGAGGTGTACAAGTTCCACGTCCACCTCGACCAACCGCACACGTACCAGTCCAACCCGTGGAGCTGGATCGTGCTGGGCCGCCCGGTGTCGTACTTCTACGAGTCCCCCTCCCCCGGCGCCGACGGCTGCCCGGCGGACGCGGGCGAGAAGTGCGCCCGGGAGGTGCTGGCGATCGGCACACCGCTGCTGTGGTGGGCGGCCTGCTTCGCGATCCTGTACGTCCTGTGGCGCTGGGCCTTCCGCCGCGACTGGCGGGCCGGCGCCATCGCCTGCGGCATCGCGGCGGGCTACCTGCCGTGGTTCCTCTACCAGGAGCGGACGATCTTCCTCTTCTACGCGGTCGTCTTCCTGCCGTTCCTGTGCCTGGCGGTGGCCATGATGATCGGCGCCATCGTCGGCCCACCGGGCTCCAGCGACACCCGCCGCGTGATCGGAGCGTCGGCAGCGGGCGTCCTGGTCCTGCTGATCAGCTGGAACTTCATCTACTTCTGGCCCCTGTACACGGGCCAGGCCATCCCGATCGACAGCTGGCGGTCGCGGATGTGGCTCGATACCTGGGTCTAGCTGGACACACACCACAGAAGGCGCGGCCAGCCGGCCGCGCCCTCGTGGCCGTTGTTGGTCGTCGGCAGTCGCCACTGGCCACCCTCGGACGGCCCGGCGACGGCAGCTTGGCTCACTCTGCGGGCCCACGCGAGTGAGCCTGGGGCGGGCCTCTCCCACCTCGATGCACTACATGAGCAAGGCGACCAGGGGTTTAGGCTCCTCCGCAGGCGATCAAGTTCAGTCATGCATGGGGCGGGGGAGCGTTGAGCGACATCGATCCGACGTCGATCGGCCATTACCGAATCGTGGGTCGGCTGGGGGACGGAGGCATGGGCCGCGTTTACCTGGGGCGTTCACCCGGTGGGCGCGCCGTGGCGGTGAAGGTGGTGCACCCGCAGTTCGCCTCCGACAGGGAGTTCCGTCGTCGTTTCGCGCGCGAAGTGGAAGCAGCCCGCCGGGTCAGCGGCGTGTTCACCGCTCCGGTGGTGGACGCCGATCCTGAGGGGTCGCCCCCGTGGCTTGCTACTGCCTACATACCGGGCGTTTCACTCCACGACGCCGTGGCCTGTCACGGTGCTCTGCCCACCGCCTCTGTACTCGGCCTCGGCGCAGGAGTCGTCGAGGCGTTGAAGGCCATCCATGAAGCCGGGCTCGTCCACCGGGACCTCAAACCGTCCAACGTCCTCCTGGCATCCGACGGTCCTCGCGTCATCGACTTCGGCATCGCCCTCGCATCCGAGGCTTCCGCGCTCACCCGGACCGGCACCACCATGGGTTCGCCCTCCTTCATGGCGCCCGAGCAGATATCCGGGGACAGGCCGGTCGGTCCGGCCAGCGACGTCTTCTCCCTGGGCTCAATGCTGGTCTTCGCCGCAACCGGAGAGGGGCCTTTCGGTTCCGGCCCCGTGCATTCGCTGCTTTTTCGGATCGTCCACCAGGAAGCGGCCATGGAGCGGGTCCCTACGGAACTGCGCGAGATCCTGGCCCCGTGCCTGCGCAAAGATCCGGACCAGCGACCGTCAGTGAACGACCTCCTGACGGATCTCACCACACGCCTGACCGTTTCACCGGAGGACGCTACGGTCTCGCTCCACAACCGCGGGTGGCTGCCAGACACGCTCGCGCGTACGATCCTGGGACGCATCGGGGCGGACCTTGCTCTTAGCGACCCGTCCGCTGACACGGAGATCCTCAGGGGCATCGGGCCAGACCGAACTCTCATCGACAACCAGGCTCTCCTCGGGACCGGAAACGGTGCAGCGGAAATGGCTGCACGCCTCAAGGAGCAGACCGAAGCGGAGTGCGCCGAGATGGTCGCGCAGGCCAGGACCGAGGCGTCCCTCATCCTTGCCAAGGCAGCTCGGGACGCCCAGGCCAAGCGGGAAGAGGCGGACGCTCTCTTCGAGGAGACCCGCGCCAAGGCCGCCCAGGCGGCAGCCGACTTCGAGACCAACCTCGCAAAGCGCCGCCGGCAGTCCGAGATGGAAATCCCGCAGGCCAGGACCGAGGCGTCGCTCATCCTTGCCAAGGCAGCTCAGGATGCCCAGGCCAAGCGGGAAGAGGCGGACGCTCTCTTCGAGGAGACCCGCGCCAAGGCCGCCCAGGCGGCAGCCGACTTCGAGACCAACCTGGCAAAGCGCCGCGAGCAGTCAGAACGCGACCTGGCCTCGCGCCAGCAGAAGGCCGAGAAGCGGCTGACGGAGATCGAGCACCGCGCCGAGCAGCTGCGCCTTGAGGCGGAGAAGCTGCGCACCGACGCCGAGCGCCGCGCCCGCCAGACGGTGGAGACGGCCCAGCGCCAGGCCGACGACATCAGGGCCGGCGTCTTCGCCCCATCTGAGCGGGACCTGGCAAAGCGCCAAGGGGAGGCATACATTCGTCTAGCCGAAACCGAGGAACGCGCGGAGACTCTCCGCCTGGAAGCAGAGAAGCTGCGCACCGACGCCGAGCGCCGTGCCCGCCAGGTAGTAGAGGCAGCGGAGCGAGAAGCCGAGGACATCAGGGCGGGTGCACTCGAAACCGTTGTGGACAGCGACTCCACGGCCAATCGCGGCACGAGGTGGTTTCGCCGGCACTAAGAAGCCTCGGGGGCTGCCGCCCTCCTGGCCTTCACGGTCCAGGCTGCATCGGGCTAACTGCATCTACTTCTGGCCCCTGTACACGGGCCAGGCGATCCCCATCGACAGCTGGCGGTCGCGGATGTGGCTGGACACCTGGGTGTAGCGGGGCGGGTGTCACACCCGCAGGCGTACCTGTGCCGGGCCGCCGGCGCCCGCGGTGACGGTGGCCTCGGCGGTCCGGTCGTCCGGGGTGCGGCACTGGACGGCGTAGACGCCTTCCGCCCGCACGGAGAGGGTGAAGCTGCCGTCGGCCCGGGAGAGCGCGGCGATGTCGGGGCGGGGCTCCGGGCCGGCGGTGAGGTACACGCTGGCCTCCGGGACGGGCCTGCCCGTCGCCGTGTCCTCCACGATCCCGGTGATGAGGTGGACGGGGTGACCGCCGGGCGGCACCTCAGGCCTTCCAGGCGACCAGGTTGTCGTAGACGGGCTGAGTGATCCTCGTCCCGGAGTTGACGGTCGCCCCGCCGTAGGCGTGCACGGCGATACCGTAGCGGTTGCCGTCGACGATGCTGAATACGGCGCTGCCGCTCTGCCCGCCGGCGGTGTCGATGTCGTAGTACACCTTCAGCGGGTTCACCGAGCTGATGCCCCGCGCGTCGAACCACTGGGTGCCCGGGGGCTTGTCGCCCGGGTAGCCGGAGATGTTGGCGGTGGTCTTGAGCAGATCGGCGTCCGGCCACGCCCCGAACCCGAACCATCCGGTGGTGGAGCCCAGTTCGGTGGGGATGATGATCGCGCCGTAGTCGTAGTTCTCGTCGCCGCCCGACTCGGTCCAGCCCTTCACCGAGCGGAAGTTGGTGCTGGTGACGGAGCCGAAGGGCAGGGTCGCGCCGTTGCGGCCGGGCATGACCTGGATGCTCTGGACCCAGCCGTGGTCGGGGTGACCGGGGTGGTTGATGAACACGACGTGGCCGGCGGTCGCGAGCGTGTGCGGCCCGATGAACCAGGCGGTCGCGATGTACGCGTCACCGTTCGCCGCGGTGATGCGCAGCGACGCGTTCGCCCGCCAGGGGTAGTCGGCCGTGTTCGTGATCTGAACCCTGTCGTCCGGTCCGTGCACGGTCTCGGCCACCGGCGGGGGCGGCCCGAACGACGCCACGCCGATGTCGGGCAGTTCCGCGGTGGGCGGGGTCCACAGCTCGGCCGGCATCCGGTCGTACTCCGGACGTACGTACCCCTCGACCTGTTCCAGTCCGTTGGTGCCCGCCGGTGCCCCGGCGCCCGCCACGCCCTCCGAGGGGGGCTGGAAGATGGCCTGCTCCGCGGCCAGGGCGACCTGTTCCGCGGGCTGGTTGGAGACAGAGATGTGCTGATCGCGTGTCATGTCCGAAGGCCTTCCTGCAGAAGCGGCGCCGCGATCAACCGGCGATTGCCGGCCGAACGTCCGACCACGCCACTTGGTATCCCCTTTGACACGATACGTCCGTCCGGGTGGTGTCGCATCAGCGGTATGGCCGCTCGCCCCGCCCGTCCAGGCCCGGCAACATCTCCTTTCGGACACCAATCGGCAACTCCGGTCACAAACAGGCGACACAACCGCTTACAGTGCTCCAGGACACCTGTTTTGAACGCGTTCAACAGGTCGGAGACGGAGGGGGATCCGCACCATGCGCAAGGGCGTCAAAGCGGGCGTCATAGGCGGAGTGTGCGTCACGCTGCTGGGCGGGGCCGGTTACGGGCTCTACCACGTCGCGTCCGCGCTGAACGGCGACGGCGGCCCGGGAGGCGCGCCGGCGCCCACGGGTCCGCCCAGCAGTTCCGAGGTGAAGGAGGCGACCGGCGCCTTCTTCGCCGCCTGGCAGAAGGGCGACGCGGCGGCCGCCGCCTCGTACACCAACTTCCCCGATGCCGCACAGCAGTTGCTGACGGCCTACTCCGGTGACGCGCACATCGGGAAAGTGCGGATCACGCCCGGCCCGGCCACCGGGGACACGGTGCCGTTCACCGTGCGGGCGACGGTGTCGTACGCCGGCGTGTCCCGCCCGCTGTCGTACCGCAGCACGCTGACCGTCGTCCGCGGCGAGACCTCGCACCGCGCGCTGGTCGACTGGCAGCCCTCCGTCGTCCACCCGCGCCTGCGCAAGGGGGACACGCTCACGACCGGCGACTCGGCCGCCCCGGAGATCGAGCCCGTGGACCGCGACGGCAAGGTGCTCACCCGCGTGAAGTACCCCTCCCTCGGCCCGATCCTGGACGAACTGCGCAAGCGGTACGGCGACAGGACCGGCGGCCGGCCCGGCGTGGAACTCGTGATCCGCCATCAGCCGGCCGCCGACGGCAGCCAGGCCGCGGACACCCCGCTGCTGACCCTTGCCAAGGGCAAGCCCGGCAGGCTCCCGACGACGCTCAGCGCGAGCGCCCAGGCGGCGGCCGAGAAGGCCGTGGAGAAGTACCCCGACTCCTCCGTCGTGGCCGTCAAGCCGAGCACCGGCGAGATCCTGGCCGTCGCCAACAACCGCAACGACGGCTTCGACGCGGCCCTCCTCGGCGAACGCGCCCCCGGCTCCACCATGAAGATCATCAGCGCGGCGACCCTCATCGACAACGGCCTGACCACGGCGAACGGACCGGCGCCCTGCCCGCCGTCGGCCGTCTGGCAGAGCCAGACCTTCCAGAACCTCAAGGGCCTGGCGCCGGACGAGCACGCCACCCTCGCCGACAGCTTCGCCCGCTCCTGCAACACGGCGTTCGTGAAGTTCGCGGACGAGGTGAAGGTCGACTCCCTCACCCGGGAGGCCGAGGAGCGCTTCGGGCTCGGGCGCAACAACTGGCAGGTCGGCGTGCCGACGTTCGACGGGCGGGTGCCCGCCTCCGGCGGCCCGGACACCGCGGCCAACCTGATCGGCCAGGGCCAGGTGCAGATGAGCCCGCTGAACATGGCGTCCGTCACGGCGACCGCGAAGACCGGCACCTTCCGCCAGCCCCTGATCGTGCCGCTGAAGCTGGACGACCGGGAACCGGCACGCGCGCGCGGGCTCTCCCCCGGCACGGCCCGGCAGCTGCGCGCCCTGATGAACCGCACCGCGCGCAGCGGCACCGCGGCGGGCGTGATGGCCGGACTGCGCGGCGAGGTGGGCGCGAAGACCGGGTCGGCCGAGGTCGACGGGGAGGCCAGGTCGGACAGCTGGTTCGCCGGCTACCGGGACGATGCGGCGGCGGCCGCCATGGTCCAGGACGGCGGTCACGGCGTCGACGCGGCCGGGCCGATTGTCGCAAGCGTGCTACGGAACGCGGGCTGAGATCACCCGTGAAGGCGGGGACTTTAAGGTGAATGCAGTCGTTGGGGAGTGTGAAGGGCGTACGGGGACCCTGGGGAAAGGTGCGGAGGAACTGAGGCTGTGGGCAAGAGAAGGCGCGTCGCCGAGCGGCGCAAGACCCGGCCCGCCGTACTCGGCGGGATGATCGCCGTGGTGGTCGGCGGCGCCGGGTTCGGCGTCTACGCGCTGTACGGCGGGGCCGCGGCCGACGAGCGGACCGGTGCCACGGCCGACCACAAGGCCGTCCCGTCCGGCCCCCTCACCGCCGCCGAGGTCCGCACGGCCTCCACCCGTTTCCTCACCGCCTGGCAGCACGGCAGGGTCACCGCCGCGGCGGCCGCCACCGACGACCCCGCCGCCGCCGGCAAGCTGCTCACCGGCTACGCCAAGGACGCCCGTCTGAAGGACGTCACGCTCACCCCGGGGACGGCGAAGGGCACCGAGGTGCCGTTCACCGTGAAGGCGACGGTGGCCTACCGCAAGCTCAGCAAGCCGCTGTCCTACGGCAGTTCGCTCACCGTGGTGCGCCGCGCGAGCGACGGCAGACCGCTGGTCGACTGGCACTCCGCCGTGGTCCACCCCGACCTCAGGGACGGCGACACGCTCGTGACCGGCGAGTCCGGCACCCCGCCGGTCAGGGCGCTGGACCGCGACGGCGGCGAGATCACGGCCGCCGAGTACCCGTCGCTGGGCACCGTGCTGGACGGGCTGCGGGAGAAGTACGGCAAGAAGGCGGGCGGCACGGCGGGCGTCGAGCTGCGCGTGGTGCGCGGCAAGGCGGCCAAGGCCGCCAAGCTCTCCGACAAGACGCTGGTGGAGCTGAGCAAGGGCACTCCGGGCACCGTGCGCACGACGCTCAGCCCGGCCCTCCAGGCCGCCGCCGAGCAGCAGGTGGCGAAGCGCGCGCGGGCCTCGGTGGTCGCCCTGCGGCCCTCGACCGGGGAGATCCTCGCGGTCGCCAACAGCGGGCACGGCTTCAACACCGCCTTCCAGGGCTCCCTCGCACCCGGCTCCACCATGAAGATCATCACGTCCTCGCTGCTGATCGACAAGGGCCTGGCCGGCGCGGACAAGAAGCACCCCTGCCCGAAGACGGTCACCTACGGCGGCTGGAAGTTCCACAACGACGACGACTTCGAGATCAAGGGCGGCACCTTCAAGGCGAGCTTCGCCCGGTCCTGCAACACGGCGTTCATCAGCCAGGCGAAGAAGCTGGAGAACGACGACCTGACCAAGCAGGCCCAGCAGGTCTTCGGGCTGTCGAGGAACAACTGGGCGATCGGGGTGCCCACCTTCGACGGCTCGGTGCCGGTGCAGTCGGCGGCGCAGATGGCGGCCTCGCTGATCGGGCAGGGCGGGGTGCGCATGAACCCGCTGAACATGGCCTCGGTGGCGGCGACCGTGAAGTCGGGCAGCTTCCACCAGCCGTACCTGGTGTCGCCGTCCGTGGACCACCGCACCCTGGCCACGGCCTCGCGGAGGCTGTCGGCCAAGACGGTGTCCCAGCTGCGCGAGCTGATGCGGTACACGGCCGCCTACGGCACCGCCGCCGAGGCGATGTCGGGGCTCGGCCCGGACTACGGCGCGAAGACCGGCTCGGCGGAGGTCGACGGGCAGAAGAAGCCGAACGGCTGGTTCACCGCCTACCGGGGCGACCTCGCCGCCGCCGGCGTGGTCCAGGCGGGCGGGCACGGCGGCGACACGGCCGGGCCGATCGTGGCGAAGCTGCTGAAGCTCGGGGGCTGATCAGCCGTATACGGGTTCGGCGAAGTACGTCCGGAGGAGGAACCGGATCAGCGCCTTCGACTCGAACTGCACCAGTTCGACGCCGTGGTCGGTGTGGAACTCGACCACGGCCTGGACCCGCCCGCAGGGCCACACCCGGACGGCGCCGCTCTCGGCGGGCGCCCGCAGTCCCCGTTCGAGGAGCGCGCGGGAGAAGGTCCACTCGTGCGGTCCCGGCAGGCCCACGCGGACCGACCAGGGATCGGCGTCGGGGTCGTACCGGAGCACGACGGGTACGGCTCCCGGGTCGTCCTCGTCCGTGACGATATGAGCGCGCGCGTACTGTTCGACTACAGACATCGGACCGCCCTCTCACGCACTGTGATCTATGCGAAAGCTGTGCATCCGCTTTCCATCAAGAGTCGCACACTTTCCGGTTCGCGCCCCGGCGAGACGAGACCCGGTCTCTCTTGCAAACAGTTCGCAACAAGGGCCTAAAATCATCTGGTGCATGTACCTGACGGATTCATCGACGCGCCCACCTCCGCGGTCACCGGGGTCGTCGCCGCCGGCGCCCTCGCGGTGAGCCTGCGCGGCGCCCGCCGCGAACTCGACGAGCGCACCGCCCCGCTGGCGGGCCTGGTGGCGGCGTTCATCTTCGCCGTGCAGATGCTCAACTTCCCGGTCGCGGCCGGGACCAGCGGCCACCTCCTGGGCGGGGCCCTGGCCGCGATACTCGTCGGCCCCTACACAGCCGTCCTGTGCGTGTCGGTCGTCCTGCTCATGCAGGGCGTGCTGTTCGCCGACGGCGGGCTGACCGCGCTGGGCGTGAACATCACCGACATGGCGATCGTCACGACGGTCGTCTCCTACGCCGTCTTCCGCGGCCTGCTCGCCGTGCTGCCCCGCAAGCGGCGCACGGTGACCGTCGCCTCCTTCGTCGCCGCCCTGGTGTCCGTGCCGGCCGCCGCGGTCGCCTTCACGCTGATCTACGCGGTCGGCGGCACCACCGACGTCTCCATCGGCAAGGTCGCCACCGCGATGATCGGCGTGCATGTGCTGATCGGTGTCGGCGAGGCGGCCATCACCGCGCTCACGGTCGGCGCCGTCATCGCCGTACGCCCGGACCTGGTGCACGGCGCGCGCGGGCTGCAGCAGCGGCTCCGGCTGCGCGTGAACGGCGAACTGGTGGACGCGCCCGCGCCCACGGCGCCCGTGGCGGCGCGCACCTCGCGGCGCACGCTGTGGATCACCGGTCTCGTCACCTCCCTGGTCCTCGCCGGCTTCGTCAGCTTCTACGCCTCCGCCGACCCCGACGGACTGGAGAAGGTGGCGCACGACAAGGGCATCGACAAGAAGGCGGAGAAGCACGCCACGGCCGACTCACCGCTCGCCGACTACGGCGTGAAGGACATCGCCGACGCCCGGCTGTCCGGCGGCCTCGCCGGCGTGATCGGCGTCGGTGTCACGGTCGTCGCGGGCAGCGCGGTGTTCTGGTCCCTGCGCCGGCGGCGCAGCGACGACGTGTCCCCCGCGAGCACCGGCGTCTGACGTGGGAGCGGGACACGCGCACCGGCTCTACCGGCACGGGCACTCGCCCGTGCACGGCCTGCCGCCGCACACCAAGCTCGCCGCCGTCTTCCTGTTCGTGGTGGTCGTGGTGTCGACCCCGCGCGAGGCGATGTGGGCGTTCGCCCTGTACGCCGTGCTGCTCGCGACCGTCGCGTACCACGCGCGCGTGCCCGCCGGTTTCCTGCTCCGGCGGCTGCTGATCGAGGTGCCGTTCGTCGCGTTCGCGGTGCTCATGCCGCTCGTGGCCGAGGGCGAGCGGGTGCACGTCCTGGGCCTCTCGCTGAGCGTGAACGGGCTGTGGGGCGCCTGGAACGTGCTCGCCAAGGGCACCCTCGGCGTCGCCGCCTCCGTACTGCTGGCCGCCACCACCGAGCTGCGCGAGCTGCTGCTCGGGCTCCAGCGGCTGAAGCTGCCGCCGCTGCTCGTGCAGATCGCGTCCTTCATGATCCGCTACGGCGACGTCATCACCGACGAGATGCGCCGGATGCGGATCGCGCGGGAGTCGCGCGGCTTCGAGGCGAAGGGCGTGCGGCACTGGGGCGTGCTCGCCAAGTCCGCCGGCGCGCTGTTCATCCGCTCCTACGAGCGCGGGGAGCGCGTGCACCTGGCCATGGTGAGCCGGGGGTACGCCGGCGCGATGCCGGTCATCGACGAGGTGACCGCCTCGCGCGCGCAGTGGTCGTACGCCCTCGCCCTCCCCTGTGCCGCCCTCGTCGTCTGTCTGCTGGGATGGATGCTGTGACAGCTTCTCTGGAGGTCTCCGGCCTCGCCTTCGCCTACCCCGACGGCCACCAGGCCCTGTTCGGCGTGGACTTCTCCCTCGCGCGCGGCGAACGGGTCGCCCTGCTCGGCCCGAACGGCGCCGGCAAGACAACCCTGGTGCTGCACCTCAACGGCATCCTGGGGGGCGGCACCGGCACGGTGACCGTGGCCGGGCTGCCGGTCGGCAAGCGGCACATGGCCGCGATCCGGCAGAAGGTCGGCATCGTCTTCCAGGACCCGGACGACCAGCTGTTCATGCCGACCGTGCGCGAGGACGTGGCGTTCGGGCCGGCCGCCGCCGGGATCCGGGGGGCCGCGCTGGAGGAGCGGGTGCGCACCGCGCTGGAGCGGGTCGGGATGCAGGACTTCGCCGACCGGCCGCCGCACCACCTCTCCTTCGGCCAGCGCCGCCGGGTCGCGGTGGCCACCGTGCTCGCCATGGAGCCGGAGATCCTGGTCCTGGACGAGCCGTCCTCCAACCTGGACCCGGCCTCCCGCCGGGAGCTCGCCGACATCCTGCGCTCCCTGGACGTCACGGTCCTCATGGTCACGCACGACCTGCCGTACGCCCTGGAGCTGTGCCCGCGCTCGCTGATCCTGAGCGACGGGGTGATCGCGGCGGACGGCCCGACGCCCGCGCTGCTGTCCGACGAGGAGCTGATGCGGGCACACCGGCTGGAGCTGCCGTTCGGCTTCGACCCGAAGTCCGTGACAATGGGCGCGTGACGAACGAGGACGCCGCCGCCGAGGGCTCGCTGCTGCTGGACGACCAGCTGTGCTTCGCGCTGTACGCGGCGCAGCGCGCCGTGACCGCCGCGTACCGCCCGCTGCTGGACGACCTCGGGCTCACCTACCCGCAGTACCTGGTGCTGCTGGTGCTGTGGGAGCGCGGGGAGACCACCGTGAAGGAGCTGGGGCGGGCCCTGCGGCTGGACTACGGCACGGTCTCGCCGCTGCTGAAGCGGCTGGAGGGGGCGGGGCTGGTGCGCAGGGAGCGCGCGCCGGGTGACGAGCGCTCAGTGCTCGTGGCGTGCACCGGGCGCGGCGAGGAACTCCGGGAGCGCGCGGCGCGCGTCCCCGGCGCCCTGCTGACGACGACGGGGCTCGGCGCGCAGGAGATCGCGCGGCTGCGCGAGGAGCTGTGGAAGCTGACCGAGCGCGCCGTCGAGGCGGCCGACCGGTACTGAGCCCGGGTTACCCCGGGTTTGCCACCCCCTGCGTCCCGCCCTGACCTACCGACAAGTACCTTGTGCACGATGTACTTGTGCGCCACTTGTTCCGGGGGAGGCCGGCCATGACCGAGGCAACCGCTGTCGACACGCGTCCGACGAAGATCATGTACGTCGCCGAGGCCACCGCCCACGGCGGCCGGGACGGCTACGTCACCAGCCAGGACGGCCGGATCGACCTGAAGGTCGCGATGCCCCCGGAGCTGGGCGGCCACGGCGGCGGCACCAACCCGGAGCAGCTCTTCGCGGCCGGTTACAGCTCCTGCTTCCACAACGCGCTGATCCTGGTCGGCAACCGCGAGGGCTACGACCTGACCGGCTCCACCGTGGCCGCGAAGGTCGGCATCGGCCCGAACAGGCACCGCGGCTACGGCCTCGCGGTCGCCCTGAGCGTCTCCCTGCCGGTCCTGGACCCCGAGGTGGCGACCCGGCTGGTGGACGCGGCACACGAGGTGTGCCCGTACTCCAACGCGACGCGCGGCAACATCGACGTAACGATTCTGTTGGGCTGATCCCACCGAGGAATCGCAGGCGCGCGGCCCGCGTTGCACCCACTGTCGCAGGCAATCTCGCAGGCAATCGGAAGGGGCGGCGGGCGTGGACGTGCACGGCACTGTGGCCGGGGGCTTCGAGCCGGTCAGGGAGGCGTTCGCCGCGAACTTCGCGCTGCTCGGCGAGCGCGGCGCGGCCGTCGCCGTCTACCGCGACGGCCACCGGGTCGTGGACCTGTGGGCCGGCACGGCGGACGTGGACGGTACGGCCCCGTGGCAGCCCGGCACCGCGCAGATCGTGCGCTCGGCCACCAAGGGCGTCGCCGCCGCCGCGCTGCTGCTCCTGCACCAGCGCGGCGAGCTGGACCTGGACGCCCCGGTCGGCACGTACTGGCCGGAGTACAAGGCGGCCGGCAAGGAGCACACCCGCGTACGGCACCTGCTCGCGCACCGCGCGGGCGTGCCCGTGCTGGACCGCCCGCTGACCCCCGCCGAGGCCGCCGACCCCGACGTGGGCGCCGCGGCCGTCGCCGCCCAGGCCCCGGTGTGGGAGCCGGGCACGGCCCACGGCTACCACGCCCAGACCTACAGCTGGCTCACCGGCGAACTGCTGCGCCGGGTCACCGGCCGCCCGGTCGGCGAGTGGATCGCGCAGGAGATCGCCGGGCCGGCCGGGGCGGACCTGTGGCTCGGCCTGCCGCAGGGGCAGCACGCGCGCGTGGGCCGCGTCGGCCCGGTGGACGCCCCGGAGAGCGCGGGCGGCCTGAAGACCCGCCCCAAGCGCGCGGTCGCCGAGGCCTACGCCGACCCGGAGTCCCTGACCCGGCGTGCCTTCGCCGCGATCACCCCGCTCCCCGACGAGAACGACCCCGCCTACCGCGCCGCCGCCCTGCCCGCCTCCAACGGCATCGCCACGGCCGACGGACTGGCCCGCTTCTACGCCTCGCTCATCGGCGAGGTGGACGGCGGCACCCGGCTGTTCACCCCGGAAACCGTGGCACTGGCCCGCGCCGAGCAGTCCGCCGGGCCGGACCGGGTGCTGGTGGTGGGCACCCGGTTCGGCCTCGGATACATGCTGCACGGCGCCGCGTCCCCGCTGCTCTCCCCCGGTTCCTTCGGGCACCCCGGCCGCGGCGGCGCCCTGGCCTTCGCCGACCCGGAGTCGGGCATCGCCTTCGGCTACGTCACCAACGGCTTCCGGCAGAGCGTCACCGCGGACCCGAGGGCGCAGGCGCTGGTACGGGCGGTCCGCACGGCGCTCGCCTGATCCGCGGCGCCGCGCGGCACGCCGGGCCGGTGTCAGACGTGGATGGGGTGCGAGGTGCGCCCGGACGCCGAGTCGATCTCCTCGTGGGCCTTGGTCAGCAGCTGCATGGCCAGTTCGTTCAGGGCGCGGGCACCCGCGATCTCCTCGCCGACCCGGGGCTGGTTCGCGTCGACGCGGTGCCGGCTGGCGCGGCCCTGGGCCCGCACCTCGGAGCCGTCGGGCAAGCGCACCAGCGCCGCCGCGCGCGTGTGCTGATCGTCCTCCATGAATTCCAGCTCGATGTGCCATCCGACAGTGGTGTGCATCATGACGGACTCCTCCCAGATCTCGCTGTCTCCAGGGTGCGCCTCGCCACCCCGGCCCGTCATGTCGTAGCCGGGGGCGCAGGGCCTTTCTTCCGGATCAGGCCGGCCCCCCAGCGACCGCGCCACCTGGCACCCCGCGACACCGGCAAGACCCGGAAGAGAGGCCCTAGCCGGCGCGCAGCATCAGTCCGATGCCCAGGACCACCAGGGCCGCCGCCGCGATGCGCGGGGCGCCGAAGCGTTCCTTGAAGAACAGGGCGCCGATGGCCGCGCCGACGATGATGGACGACTCGCGCAGGGCGGCGATCGGGGCGAGCGCGGCACGTGTCTGGGCCCACAGCACCAGGGCGTAGGCGGCGACGGACAGGGCGGCGCCGACGAGGCCGAGGGCGGCGTACGGCCGCAGCAGCCGTACCGTGTCGGCACGCGCGCGTGCGTACAGGAACACGGGCAGTACCGAGCCCTGGAGGACCATCAGCCAGGCGATGTATCCGAGGGACGTGCCCGAGGCCCGTACGCCCATGCCGTCGACGACGGTGTACACGGCGATGGTCACACCGGTCGCCAGGGCCGCGCCGATCGCCGCCCAGTCGGGCCGCTTCCCGCGCAGCCCCCACAGGCTGACGCCGGTCAGGCCCAGGCAGGACACGGCGATGCCGGCGCTCGCCCAGGCGCCGGGCACCTCGTGCGCGAAGACGGCGGCGAGCAGCGTGACGACGAGCGGGGCGCTGCCGCGCGCGATGGGGTACGCCTGCCCGAAGTCGCCCAGCCGGAACGAGGTCATCAGCAGGGCGTAGTAGGCGATGTGCACGGCCGCCGAGGCGCACAGGTACGGCCAGGCGGGCCCGGCCGGGAGCGCCGTGAACGGTGCGATCGCGAGCCCGATCAGCAGCCCGCCGCCGGAGATGAGGGCGAAGCCGACGAGCTTGTCGGTGATGCGGTGCGCGATGGCGTTCCAGCTGGCGTGGGTGACGGCGGCGAACAGCACGGCCGCCGCGACCAGGGGCGTCACGCGGTCTGCTCGCGCACGTCCACCAGCGTCGCGCCCGCGTGGGCGACGAGGTCCTGCGGCCCGATCGGGGAGACGGTGTACGGCGTGCCGGCCGCCGCCCAGACCACGTCGTGCGCGAGCAGCGAGCGGTCGGCGAGGACACGGGTGCGGGTGCGGTGCCCGAAGGGCGGTACGCCGCCGATGGCGTACCCGGTGGTCTCGCGGACCACCCCGGCGTCGGCGCGGGTGACCTTCCCGGCGCCCAGTTCCCGCCGTACCCGCTCGACGTCCACCCGGGAGGCGCCGTCCATGAGGACCAGCACCGGGGCCCCGTCGGCGGCGAACACCAGCGACTTGCAGATCTGGCTCAGTTCGCAGCCGATCGCGGCGGCGGCCTCGGCCGCGGTCCGGGTCGCCTCCGGGAAGCTCCGGACCCGGACGAGCACCTCCCCCAGTCCCGATTCCTCCAGTGCGGCGGCGAAACGAGGGTGTGCGGTCGTCGTCATAGGGCGCACGCTAGCGGGTCACTGCGTGGCATACGAAACGAATTCCGGGCGGGCGGCGCGGGCGGCCCGGGAACGGAAGAGCCGGTGAGGGTGCAGCCCCGTCCCCACGGGCACCCTCACCGGCGGCTGTGCCGTCAGGAGCGGTACGTCAGGCGCGTACCAGCTCCTTCTCCTCGTCGGGGTCCGCGGTGCGCAGCCCCTCGCCCTCGACGTCGACGTTGGGCAGCGCGCGGTCCAGCCACTTCGGCAGCCACCAGGCCCGCTTGCCGAGCAGGGCGAGGACCGCCGGGACGATGGCCATGCGGACGAGGAACGCGTCGAAGAAGACGGCGACCGCGAGACCGAAGCCGATCATCTTGACCATCGACTCGCTGGAGCCGATGAAGCCGGAGAAGACGGCGATCATGATGACGGCGGCGGCGGTGACGACCCGGGCGCCGTACCTGAAGCCGGTCACGACCGCCTGGCTGGGCTTCTCGCCGTGGACGTAGGCCTCCCGCATCCGGGTCACGAGGAACACCTCGTAGTCCATCGCGAGGCCGAAGACGACACCCACCATGAAGATCGGCATCATCGACATGACCGGGCCGGTCTGCTCGACGTTCATCAGGCCGGACAGCCAGCCCCACTGGAAGACCGCGACGACGGCGCCGAGCGCGGCCATCACCGACAGCAGGAAGCCGAGGGCCGCCTTCAGCGGGACCAGCACCGAGCGGAAGACCACGATCAGCAGCAGGAAGGCCAGGCCGACCACCAGGGCGAGGTACGGCAGGAGCGCGTCGTTCAGCTTCTGCGAGACGTCGATGTTCATCGCCGTGGAGCCGGTGACCAGGACCGTGGAGTCGGTGTCCCGGGCGATGTCCGCGCCCTTGTCGCGGATGGCGTGCACCAGGTCCTCGGTGGTCGCCGAGGACGGCTTGGACCGGGGCACGACGGTGATCGTCGCGGTGTCGCCGGCCTTGTTGGGCGTGGCCGGGGTGACGGTGACGACGTCCTTCAGGCCCTTGATCTCGTCGCCGACCTCGGTGAACGCGGCCTTGGGGTCGGCGCTGCCCTTGGCGTCGACGACGACCATCAGGGGGCCGTTGAAGCCGGGTCCGAAGCCCTCGGACAGCAGGTCGTAGGCGCGGCGCTGGGTGGTGGAGACCGGCTGGGAGCCGTCGTCGGGCAGGCCCAGCTCCAGGGAGGCGGCCGGGATCGCCGCCGCGCCGAGGCCGATCACGCCGAGCAGGAGCACGGCGACCGGGCGGCGGACGACGAAGCTGGCCCAGCGGGTGCCCATGTTGGGGCGGCCGGGGTTCTTCGGGGTACGGCCGCCGCCGAGCAGCTTGCTCTTCTCGCCGGCCGGCTTGACCTTGCGGCCGGCGTAGCCGAGCAGCGCCGGGATCAGGGTCAGGGCGATGAGGACGGCGACGGCGACCGTGCCGGCGGCCGCGATGCCCATCTTGGTCAGCATCGGGATGTTGACGACGGACAGGCCCACCAGGGCGATGACGACGGTCAGGCCGGCGAAGACCACCGCCGAGCCCGCCGTGCCGACCGCGCGGCCGGCGGCGTCCTCGCGCTCGCGGCCCTCGGCGAGTTCGGCGCGGTAGCGGGAGACGATGAACAGGGCGTAGTCGATGCCGACGGCGAGGCCGATCATCGACGCGAGGGTGGAGGTGGTGGAGCCCAGGTCCAGGGCGTTGGCCAGCGCGGTGATCGTGGAGACGCCGATGCCGACCCCGATGATGGCGGTGAGCAGCGGGAATCCGGCCGCGAGCAGCGAGCCGAAGGTGATGACCAGGACGACGGCGGCGACCGCGATGCCGATGATCTCGCTGGAGCCGGTCTCGGGCGTCGCGTTCAGCGCGTCACCGCCGACCTCGACGGTCAGCCCGGCGTCCCGCGCGTGCTGCGCGGCCTCCTTCAGGGCGTCCCTGGAGGAGTCCTCCAGCTCCATGCCGGAGACCTTGTACTTCACCGAGGCGTAGGCGATGGTGCCGTTCCTGCTGACGGCGTGCCCGGTGTAGGGGTCGGCGACCGAGGCGACCTCGGAGCCGCTGCCCAGTTCCTTGACGGTCTTCTCGACGGTCGCCTTGTTGACGGCGTCCGTCATCTTCTCGCCCTTGGGGGCCTTGAAGACGACCCGGGCGGTGGCGCCGTCGGCGCTCATCCCGGGGAAGCGCTGTTCCAGCAGGTCGAAGGCCTTCTGGGCCTCGGTTCCGGGGATGGAGAAGGAGGTGTTGCCGGCGGCCGGCGCGGAGGCGGCACCCACCCCGGCGAGGGTGAGCAGCGCGACCCATATGAGGGCGACGAAGTGCCGTCGCCGGAAGGCGAGGCGGCCGATTTTGTAGAGGAACGTGGCCACGGAGGCGTACTCCCGGTCAGGTCGTTGGGTTCAGCTGGGCAGGGGCGATCAGCCCGACGACGTGAGCGGTGACGTCAGGTGGTGGGCTTGCCGGGGAAGGGCGTGGATCAGGAGGCGGGCGCGCCGAGGGCGGGGAGGACCACGGCGTCGATGTACGAGAGCAGGAAGTCCTGCGTCGGCGGCTGCTCGTCGATCATGGTGCGGGCGGCGAACGCGCCGATCATCATGTGCATCACGAAGCCGAGCGCCGGGTTGTCCGCACGGACCTCGCCCCGGTCGACCGCGCGTTGCAGCACGCGGCGGAAATCCGCCATCTCCGGCTCGACGAGGTGCTCCCGGAACGCCGTGAGCAGGTCCGGGTTGCCGTGCACCGCCATGGCCAGGCCCCGCATCAGCGCGGAACTCTGCTCCATCTCGCAGTCGTCCGCACGCAGCGTGAGCGCGTGCAGATCGCCCTTGAGCGAGCCGGTGTCGACGTCGCCGACCCGGCCGGGCTTGTTGTGCCGCACGGCCTTGGCGACCAGTTCGGCCTTGCCGCCCCACTGGCGGTAGAGCGTGGCCTTGCTGGACCGGGTGCGGGCGGCCACGGCGTCCATGGTCAGGGCGTCGTAGCCGACCTCCCGGAGCAGGTCGAGCACGGCGTCGTACAGCTCGGCCTCGCGCTCGGGCGTGATCCGGCTGCGCCGTGCCGTGGCAGTGGCTTCGGTCATGCCAGTCACCTTCCCGCTCCGGCCTGTCGTGCTTCGTACACACTGAAGATACCCCCACGCTGTACGAAACGAAACGGTTTCGTACGTGTGGTGGGTCACGAAGGTGAAGACCCCGTAAGCAGACGCCACAAGTTGCTGGGGCCCTTTGACCGGAAAAGCATGGGGAGGTGAGCTATCTGCGCTTCCCCCACCTCAGCGGTGACCGGCTGTGCTTCGTCGCCGAGGACGACCTCTGGCTGGCTCCCCTCGACACCCCCGGCCGCGCCTGGCGGCTCACCGCCGACCGCACCAAGGCCGGCCACCCACGTTTCGCCCCCGACGGCCACCGCATCGCCTACACCACCTGGCGCAGCCTCGTCCCCGAGATCCACCTCACCGACGTCGACGGCGGCCCCACGCGGCAGCTGACGTACTGGGGCAGCGCCGACACCCAGGTCTGCGGCTGGACCCCGGACAGCGACATCCTGGCCGTCGCCTCCCACGGCCAGCCCTTCTCCCACTTCACCTGGGCCTACAAGGTCCCCGCCGACGGCGACCCGGGCGGCCGGCTGCCCTGGGGCCCGGTCGCCGACATCCAGGTCGCCGAGATCGACGGCGAGCGCAGAACCCTCCTGCTCACCGGCACCCCGCCGCACGAACCGGCCTCGTGGAAGCGGTACCGCGGCGGCGCCATGGGCCGGCTGTGGCTGCACGGGCAGCGCCTCCTGCCCGACCTCGGCGGCCATCTGGCCTGCCCCCTGTTCGTCGCCGGCCGGATCGCCTTCCTCTCCGACCACGAGGGCGTCGGCAACCTCTACTCCTGCGCCTACGACGGCACCGACCTGCGCCGCCACACCGACCACGACGCCTTCTACGCCCGGCACGCCTCCAGCGACGGCGACCGGGTGGTCTACCAGTGCGCGGGCGACCTGTGGCTGGTGGACGACTTCTCCCCGGCCGGCGCCCCGCGCAAGCTCGACGTCCGGCTCGCCGGCCCGCGCACCGGCCGCCGCCCCTACCAGGTGCCGGCCGCGCAGAACATCGACGGCATCTCCGTGGACGAGACCGGCCGGGCCAGCGCGGTCGTCGTCCGCGGCAGCCTGTACTGGCTCACCCACCGCGACGGCCCGGCCCGCACGATCACCGAGACGCCCGGCGTCCGGGTACGGCTGCCGGAGATGCTGGGCTCCACCGGACAGGTCGCCTACGTCACCGACGCCGAGGGCGAGGACGCCGTCGAGATCGCCCACCTGCCCCGCGCCACCGGCGCCCGCGCCCCCCGCCGCCCGGCCTCCGGCGACCTGGGCCGGGTCCTGGAGCTGGCCTCCGACCCCCAGGGCGAACGCCTGGCCGTCGCCTCCCACGACGGCCGGCTGCTGCTGATCGACGTCACGGAGGAGAGCGAGGAAGGCGAGGACGCGGCGGAGACAGAGGGGGCTGAGGGGACGGGGGCGGAGTCCGGCGCCGCCGGTCCGCGCGGGGAGGTCACCGAGCTGATCCGGTCCGACAACGGCCCGGTCCGCGACCTCGCCTTCTCCCCCGACGGCTCCTGGATCGCCTGGTCGCACCCCGGCATCGGCCGCACCCTGCGCCAGATCAAGCTCGCCCGCATCAAGGACCGGCTGGTCGTGGACGTGACGAACGGCCGCTTCGAGGACGAGAACCCGGTCTTCACCCGCGACGGCCGCTACCTCGCCTTCCTCTCCTGGCGCGGCTTCGACCCGGTCTACGACGTGCACACCGGCGACCTGTCCTTCCCGCTCGGCTGCCGCCCCTACCTCGTCCCGCTCTCCTCGGCCACGCCCTCCCCCTTCGCCCTCAACCCCGAGGGCCGCCCGGCCGCCGGCGGGCTCGACCCGCTGGAGGACGAGGAGACCGGCGAGGCCGGCACGGTGACGGTCGAGGTGGAGGGCCTGGCGAACCGGGTCACGCCGTTCCCGGTCATCGCCTCCAAGTACTCGGCGCTGTACCCGGTCGCGGGCGGCGGCCTGGTCTGGCTGCGCTGGCCGATCTCCGGCGCGCTCGGCGAGACCTTCGCCAATCCCGCCGACATCAGCGGCCGCCCCACCCTGGAGTACTTCAACCTCACCAAGGCGAAGAAGGCCGAACTCGTCGACCACCTCGACTGGTTCGCGGTGAGCGGCGACGGAACCCGGCTGGTCGTCGTGGACGAGGGCGACCTGCGCGCGGTGCCCTCGACCGAGGTCGGCGACGCCGACTCGACCGTCTGGATCGACGTACGCCGCATCCTGCACGAGACCGACCCGGCCGCCGAGTGGCGCCAGGCCTACGACGAGGCCGGGCGGCTGATCCGCGCCTACTTCTGGGACCCGGGCATGTGCGGCATCGACTGGGACGCGGTGCTCGACCAGTACCGTCCCCTGGTCGAACGGGTCGCGTCCCCCGACGAGTTCGCCGACCTGCTCCGCGAGGTCCTCGGCGAACTGGGCACCTCCCACGCCTACGTCACCGCCGCCCGCCGCAACGAGGGCCCGCCCCACTACCAGCGCTGGCAGGGCCTCCTCGGCACCAACTTCGTCCGCCGCGACGGCCACTGGACGGTCAAACGGATCCTGCCCGGCGACTCCTCCGACTCCAAGGCCCGCTCACCGCTGGCCGGCACGGGCATCCGCGAAGGCGCCGTCCTCACCCACGTCGACGGCCGCCCGGTCGACCCGGTCACCGGCCCCTACCCGCTGCTCGCCGGCTCGGGCGGTACGACCGTGGAGCTGACCTTCCTGCCCGGCGAGGGCGAGACCGGGCACGCCCGGCGGGTCGCCGTCGTCCCGCTCGTCGACGAACGGCCGCTGCGCTACCAGGACTGGGTGGCCAAACGCCGCGAGGTGGTCCGGGAGCTGAGCGGCGGCAGGTGCGGCTACCTGCACATCCCCGACATGGGCGGCTCCGGCTGGGCACAGTTCAACCGCGACCTGCGCATGGAGGTCTCCCGGCCCGCGCTGATCGTGGACGTGCGCGGCAACGCGGGCGGGCACATCAGCGAACTCGTCATCGAGAAGCTGACCCGGAAGATCCTGGGCTGGGACCTGACCCGGGACGCGCAACCGGTGTCGTACACCTCCAACGCCCCGCGCGGCCCGGTGGTCGCCCTGGCCGACGAGGCGACCTCGTCCGACGGCGACATGATCACGGCCGCGTTCAAGCTGCTGAAGCTCGGCCCGGTCGTCGGCCAGCGCACCTGGGGCGGGGTCGTCGGCATGACCGGCCGGCACCGCCTGGGCGACGGCACGGTCATCACCGTCCCGATGAACGCGGCCTGGTTCGACGCCTACGGCTGGTCCGTGGAGAACCACGGCGTCGCCCCCGACCTGGAAATCGTGCGCACCCCCCTCGACTGGGCGGAGGGCCGCCACGCCCAGCTCGCCGACGCGGTGGAACTCGCCCTGGAACTCCTGGAATCCAACCCGGCGGCGGTCCCCCCGGACCTCAGCGACACCCCCGACAGATCCCGCCCGAAGCTCCCGCCAAGGACGACTTGAGAACAAGGGATCGCCCAGTAGGGGCGCGGGGAACTGCGCGACAAGCCACTACGCTCCCGCACCCGGCACACCACCCGCGCCAGCCCGGAAAATGAGACGCAGGGCGCCCCCCGAAACAGGGGGCACCCCACGTCAACCGGCCAAAGCCGAGCGCAGCGGCTACGCGTCGTAGTCCCGGTCGAACCGGTCCTCCACCTGCTGCTCCGTGTCCTCGATGTCACGGTAGTTCTGGCCGCCCCGCTCGGGGGGCTGCTGGCCCTGACGGCCCTGCTGACCGCGCTGGCCGGCCTTCTCGCGGCCCTGGTCCATCTTCCCCTTGGCCTGGTCCATCTTCCCCTTGGCCTGGCGCGACTTTTCCTGGAACTGGTCCTTCATACCCATGTGGGTTCACTCCCGTGATGAGTGGGGGTCCGGCCCCCGGTGGGGCCTCGACCAGATTCACACGGGCGAACACGCCCTGCATGTCGATCAGTTACGGTCCGTAGTCCGCGCCGCCTCGTCGGCCGCCCCACCTGCGCCGACGAGCCCCGAGCGCATCCCCTGCAGACGCGGCCCGAACCGCTTCATCTCGCGCTGCCCGACCGTCCCGATGAGCGCCGGCAGATAACCGCGCACCCCCTGCATGCCGCGCAGCCACCACTGCCCGTACACATGCGCCGAGCGCCGCTCGATCCCGGCGACCAGCCGGTCCACCGTCGGACCCAGCGGGTACGTCTTGTTCGCCGGCCACGTCAGCCGCTGCCGCAGCTCCCGCATGACGTCGTCCTGGTCGGCGCCGCGCACCATGTCGGTGTCGGTCCAGGACAGGTACGCCACGCCGACGCGCACGCCCTGGTAGCCGACCTCGGCACGCAGACTGTGCGCGTACGCCTCCACGCCCGACTTGGACGCGCAGTACGCCGTCATCATCGGCGCCGGCGTGATCGCGGCGAGCGAGGCGACCTGGAGCAGATAGCCGCGGCTCTCGACCAGCACCGGCAGGAACGCCCGCGCGGTCACCGCCGAACCGATCAGGTTCACCTCGATCACCCGCCGCCAGGCCTGCGGATCGGACTCGATGAACGGACCGCCGGTCGCCACACCGGCGTTGGCGACCACGATGTCGACCTTGCCGAAGCGCGCCTTCACCTCCTCGGCGACCCGGCTCATCGCCTCGTGGTCGGTGACGTCGGCGTACCAGTGGGCGCTGTCGCTGTGCAGGCGCGAGGAGACCTCCTTGAGCGCCTCCTCCTCCAGGCCGACCAGCGCGACCTTCGCGCCGCGCGCGGAGAGCTTGCGCGCCAGCAACTCACCGACACCGCGCGCCGCCCCGGTGACGACCGCGACCTGTCCTTCGAGGCTGACCCTGCTCATGCGCCCTCCTTGATCTGCCCGACCTGCTCGGCCCGCTCGGCCCGCTCGATCTGCTTGCCCTGCTCGGTCTGCTTGCTCTGCACGGTCTGCTTGCCCTGCTCGGCCGGCTCGCTCTGCGCGGTCTGCGCGGCCCGCTCTCCCCGCTCGGTCTGCGCGGGGATGGCTCCCCGCTCGGGGGCGGCCCCCGTGACGTACGCGCCGACGAGTTCCCGGATCCGGGCGGTCACCGGCTCCGGCGCCTCGATCGGCGTCATGTGGCCGACGCCGGGCAGCTCGGTGAGCCCGACGCAGTTCGGCAGCGCGGCCACCATCGCCCGGGCGTGCACCGGGGGTGTGAGCCGGTCGTCCGTGCCCGGCACCACCGCGGTCGGCACGCTCAACTCCCGTATCCCGTGGTCGAGATCGAGCGCCGAGAGGACGGCCGACCAGGCATGGCGCACGGCGCGCGGACAGGCGTGCACGATCCGCGCGCACGCCTCCACCATGTGCGGGGCGGAACCGGCGCCCATCGTCGCGTACCTGAGGATCCGCTTCGCCACCGGCGTGACCGGCCCGAGCGGAGCGCGCGAGCCGAGGACGCGCCCGGTGAGCCAGGTGCGGACGCGCCCGGCGCGCAACGGCACCACGAGCGCCTCCGCGACCAGCCGCGAACTGCCCGTGCTGCACAGCAGGACGGCGGCGGCGTGCTCCCGGAAACCGGGCCGGCCGGCCGCGGCCATGACCGTCATACCGCCCATGGAGTGGCCGACGACGAGCGCCTTCTCCCCGGGCGCGAGCGTCTGCGCGAGCACCGCTTCGAGATCGTCCGCCAGCGCCTCGGTCGTGCACGCGGGGCTCGCGGGACTGCGCCCGTGCCCCCTCTGGTCGTAGGCGATCACCCGGTGATCCCTCGCCAGGTCCCGGATCTGCGCCGCCCAGAAGGCCGTCGAGCAGGTCCAGCCGTGGGCGAGGACCACCGGGGGCGCAGTCTCGGGGCCGTGCACCTCGACGTGCAGCCGCGCGCCGTCGGCGGAGACGGCGGTGAGGGTGCGGGCCGGAACGGGCGGGGCGTAGGGGCCGCTGGTCACGGAGGCGACGGGGCTCATGCGACGGCCTCGCTCCTGCTCCCGGAGACCACCGCGGGCCTGCGGATCACCTCGTACTCCGCCAGGTCCACGCGCCGGGTCGCGCGCCGGAACTCGGTCGTCGTACCCGGCCAGATGGTGGTGTTGCGACCGCTCGCGTCCAGGTACCAGCTGGTGCAGCCGCCGGTGTTCCACACGGTGCGCCTCATCCGCTCCTGGACCCGGTGGTTCCAGTCCTCGACGGCCGCGGGCCGGGCATCGAGGGCCGTACGGCCGCCGAGGACGTCCAACTGCCGCACGTAGTCGGCCATGTAGTTGAGCTGGGACTCGATCATGAGAATCATCGAGGAGTTCCCGAGGCCGGTGTTGGGCCCGATGATCGTCATCCAGTTCGGGAACCCGGCCGCGGCCGCACCGCGCAGCGCCTGCATGCCGTTCTTCCAGGACTCGGCGAGCGTGATGCCCTCCGCGCCGACCACCCGCTCGGCGATGGGCATGTCCGTGACGTGGAAGCCCGTACCGAAGATGATCGCGTCCACCTCGGCCTCGGTGCCGTCGGCCGCCACCACCGTCGACCCGCGGATCTCGCTGAGCCCGCTGGCCACGACGTCCACGTTCGGCCTGGTCAGCGCCGGGTAGTACGTGCTGGACAGCAGGATCCGCTTGCAGCCGATGCGGTAGTCCGGGGTGAGCTTGGCGCGCAGGGCCGGGTCCTTGACCGCGCGGGCCATGTTCCGCTTGGCGAGCTGCTCGACCAGGCCCAGTTCGTCCGGGCGCTTGGTGAACGCCTGCACCTGCAGTTCCCGGATGCCCCACAGCAGTCCACGCCGGGCCTGGGCGGTGACCGGCAGCCGCCGGTGCAGCCAGCGTTCGGCACCGCTGATCGCGCGGTCGACGCGGGGCATCACCCAGGGCGGGGTGCGCTGGAAGAGGGTGAGCCGGCCGACCTGCGGCTGGATGGCCGGCACGATCTGGATCGCGGAGGCGCCGGTGCCGACCATGGCGACCCGCTTGCCGCGCAGGTCGTAGTCGTGGTCCCAGCGGGCGGAGTGGAACACCTTGCCCGGGAACGACGCGAGGCCCGGGATCTCGGGGATCTTCGGGTCGGACAGCGGCCCCGTGGCGGAGACCACGACATCGGCCGACAGCGTCCCGCGCGTGGTCTCGATGTTCCACCGCAGGTTCTCGCCGTCCCAGGTCATCAGCTTGACCTCGGAACCGAGGCGGAGATGCGGGCGCAGGCCGAAGAGGTCGGTGACGTGCTCCAGGTAGGCGCGGATGTGCTCCTGCCCGGAGAAGGTGCGCGGCCAGTCGGGGTTGGGCGCGAAGGAGAAGGAGTACAGGTGCGAGGGCACGTCGCAGGCGCACCCGGGGTAACTGTTGTCCCGCCAGGTGCCGCCGACGCTGTCGGCCCGCTCCAGGACGACGAAGTCGGTGATCCCCTCACGGCGCAGCCGCACGGCGGCCCCCAGACCGCCGAACCCGGATCCGATCACCGCCACCCGTACATGCTCGTGCTCGGCCATCCCGAAGCCTCCACGCATCACCTAGGAACCCTGCCAGTGATTACTGGCACGATGGGACTGTAGAGCAGCTCCGTACTGAGCGGTAGGGGGCGGGAGAAGGAAAGTTACCCCCGGTACGCCATAGGCTGCGGACGTGGCAGAGGACACAGAACCCCAGGAAGGCCCCCGCGAGTACCGCACGGAGGAACTGGCCCGGCTGGCCGGCATCACCGTGCGCACCCTGCGCTTCTACCGCGAGCGCAAACTGCTCCCGCCACCCCGCCGCGAGGGCCGCATCGCCTGGTACGACGACCACCACCTGGCCCGGCTGCGCACCATCGCCGCCCTGCTGGAGCGCGGCCACACCCTGAACGGCATAGCGGAACTCGCCGAGGCCCTCGACCAGGGCCGGGACGTCGCCGACCTGCTCGGCGTCGGCACCCCCACCGAGGAGGAGCCGGTCCGCCTCACCCCCGAGGAACTCGCCGCCCGCTTCGAGGGCGAGGTCACACCGGAGAACCTCGCCGCCGCCATGGAGCTGGGCTACCTCGGCACCGACGGCGACGAGATCGTCCACATCAGCCGGCGCCTGCTGGACGTCTCCTCCGCCCTGGTCCGCGAGGGCATCCCGCTCGCCGAGGTCCTGACGGCCGGCGCCCGCGTCCGCGAACACGCCGACGCCCTGGCCGACCTCTTCACCGCCCTGATCCTCCGCCACGCCCCCGAGGAAGACCTACGCCGCCTGCGCCCCCTGGCCCGCAGCGTCGTGGAAGCAGAACTCTCACTGGCCCTGGACCGGCGCCTGAACAAGCGGGACTGAGCGGAACCGAGGCGGACGGGCGCGACTACAGCTCGTAGACGACGGTCACCGGCGCATGGTCCGACCACCGCTCGGCATGCGTGGCCGCGCGCTCGACGTACCCCTTGACCGCCTTGCCGGCCAGCCCGGCCGTGGCCCCGTGGTAGTCGATGCGCCAGCCCGAATCGTTGTCGAAAGCCCGCCCCCGGTACGACCACCAGGTGTACGGACCCTCGGTGTCGGGGTGGAGGGTGCGGACGACGTCGACGTAGCCGCCGTCCTGTGGGGCGAAGACGCGGTCGAGCCAGGCCCGTTCCTCGGGCAGGAAGCCGGAGTTCTTGGTGTTGCCGCGCCAGTTCTTGAGGTCGGCCTGCCGGTGGGCGATGTTCCAGTCGCCGCAGACGAGGACCTCGCGCCCGTCGGCGGCGGCCCGCTCGCGCAGGTCCTTCAGGTGGGCGAGGAACTCGCCCATGAAGCGGATCTTCTCGTCCTGCCGCTCGGTGCCCACCTCGCCGGAGGGCAGGTAGAGGGAGGCGACGGTGACGCCGGGCAGGTCGGCCTCGACGTAGCGGCCGCTGCCGTCGAACTCCGACGAGCCGAAACCGACGCGGACGCGGTCGGGCTCGCGGCGCGTGTAGAGGGAGACGCCCGCGCGGCCCTTGGCGGCGGCCGGTGCGTGCACGACGTGCCAGCCGTCGGGCTGCCGGACCTCCTCGGGCAGCTGGTGCGGCTCGGCGCGCACCTCCTGCAGGCAGACGACGTCCGCCTCGGTCCCGGCGAGCCACTCCACGAAGCCCTTCTTCGCGGCGGCCCGCAGTCCGTTCACGTTCACCGAGGTCACAGTCAGCACCCGGGCACGATACCGGCACACTGGTCGGGGTCCGCACAACCCAGGACCCCCGCCGACCGCATAGAAGTACGATGCCCAGCATGATTATTCGCCGCGTTCGCTTCGATCACCCCGACGCCCTGAAGCTCAACGACGAGGTCCAGGCCGAATACCACGTGCGCTACGGCGACGGGGGCGACGCCACGGTCCTCGACGCCGCCGAGTTCGACCCGCCCCGGGGCGTGTACCTGATCGCGTACGACGAGGACGACCGTCCGGTGGCCACGGGCGGCTGGCGCAGCCAGGACCGCAACGAGGAGGGCAACGAGGACGGCGACGCCGAGCTGAAGCGGATGTTCGTCGTCGAGCAGATGCGCGGCCGGGGCCTGGCCCGCCGCATCCTCGCGGCCCTGGAAGAGGACGCGCGCGCGGCGGGCCGGGTCCGCATGGTCCTGGAGACGGGCACCAAGCAGCCGGAGGCCATAGCCCTGTACACCTCCAGCGGCTACGAGCCGTGCACGAAGTTCGGCTACTACCGCCACCACGAGGAGAGCCTCTGCTATGCCAAGCCGCTCTGAGGCCCGGCGCGCCATCGACGGTGCCGATGGGGGCATCGGTTTCGTTCGCCGGCGGGCCGTGGACCGGGTGTCGTACGGGCCCGTAGCTTCTTCTCGCGCCGGCCGCACGGGGTGGCCGGCGCGGACGGGGCTCCCCAGGAGGATGGCATGGGCACATCAGGCATGCCCGCGCGCACGGAGACGCGCGGCGCGGTCGAACTGACGGCGGCGATGCTGCTGTCCGGCACCATCGGCGTCTTCGTCGTCGAGTCCGGCGCCTCGCCGTTCACCGTGGTCTTCTACCGGTGCGTGTTCGGCGCCCTGTTCCTCGGCCTGTACTGCCTGCTGCGCGGCTTCTTCAGGAACCACGGCTTCACCCCGAGGAAGCTCGCCCTCACCGCGCTCGGCGGCGTGTTCATCGTGTTCAACTGGGCGTTCCTCTTCGAGGCGTACGGCAGGACGTCCATCTCGGTGGCCACCGTGGTCTACCACACCCAGCCGTTCTTCGTGGTCCTGCTCGGCGCGCTGTTCCTCAAGGACCGCGTCACGAAGCAGAAGGCCGCCTGGCTGCTGGTCGCCTTCCTCGGGCTCGTCCTGGTCGCCGGCGTCTCCGTCTCCGACCTCTCCGGGGACGGCGCCTACCTCGTGGGCCTCGGCTACGCGCTGCTGGCCGCCCTCTTCTACGGCCTGTCCACGATCATCACCAAGCGGGTGACCGGCGTACGGCCCCATCTGATCGCCCTGGTGCAGGTCCTGCTGGGCATCCCGCTGCTGCTGCCCTTCACCCGGCTCGGCCAGAGCGCGCACCTCGGCACGGGCTGGGCCTGGCTGGCGGGCCTCGGCCTCCTGCACACCGGTGTCATGTACGCCCTGATGTACTCCGCGTACCAGAAGCTCCCCACCCCGAAGATCGCCGTACTGGCCTTCGTCTACCCGGCCGCCGCCCTGCTGTCCGACTGGGCCGTCTACGGACACCACATCGGCTGGAGCCAGGCCCTGGGCGTCCCCCTGATCGTCGCCGCCTCCCTGGGCACCACCCTGGGCCGGCAGCCGGGGCGGCGCGGGGACGCGAGGGTGGCGGGCGGCGCGGCCGGCACGGTCACGGCCGTCTCGGCCCCTTCGACCTCGTCGGTCCCGTCGGCCCCGTCGGCCTGCGCGGCCGGAGGGACCGGCAGCGCCTGACCGGCGTGGCGTTCAGGCCGGTGCGTCCACCGCTGCGTCCTCCCGCATCAGCCGCACCGCCTGGTCGATGAACAGCCTCAGCTCGCGGGACAGCCGCCGGCCGCCGCGCCACGCCAGCTGGGTGTACACGGAGAACGGGGCGTCCCACGGCAGCGCCGTCATCTCGCCCTTCTCCAGTTCGGCGGCGACGGTGACCGCGGGCAGCAGGGAGATCCCCAGCCCGGACGCCACGCCCTTCTTGATCGCCTCGATGGTGCCGAACTCCAGGAAGGGCGTGCCGTCGCGCACGGTCCGCAGCTCCGCCTCGAACAGGTCGCGATAGGCGCACCCGGCCTCGGTCGCCAGCACGGACACGGTCGCGAGGTCGGCCGGCGACAGCTCCCGCCGCCCTGCCAGCGGATGGCCGGGAGCCGCGACGAGGACCAGCGGCTCCTCGGCCAGCACCACGGTCTCCAGACCCGGATGCCGCGTCTCCTGCTCCATGAGGAAGCCGATGTCGAAGTCGCCCTGGCGAAGGGCGTGCCGGGTCTCGGCGCACAGGCTCGGCCGCAGGGAGAGCTGCACCTTCGGGTAGCGGTGGTGGAAGAACTCCAGCAGCGGCGGCATGCGGTAGGAGGTGACGCTCTCCATCGTGCCGATCAGCAGCGTCCCCGACGGGCCGTCCCCGCCCGCCACGTCGGCGCGCGCCGTCTCGACGAGGGTGAGGATCTGCTCGGCGTACTCCAGCAGTTTCTCGCCGGCGGCCGTGAGCCGGATCCGCCCGCCGAGCCGGTCGAAGAGCTCCACGCCGAGCGAGGACTCCAGGGCGCGGATCTGCGTCGTCACACTCGACTGCGCGTAGCTGAGTTCCTCCGCGGCGCGCGTGAAACTCAGCAGCGTCGCGACCTTCTGGAACGTCACCAGATGACGCAGCTCCATCGAAACCCCCCGTATACGGCCCCGGATACGACGAAGATCCCGACCGGTCATGATGACCGACGGGATCTACGTCGTGCAGTGGACCTGAGGGGATTTGAACCCCTGGCCCCCTCGATGCGAACGAGGTGCGCTACCGGACTGCGCCACAGGCCCTTGCAACGAGTGAAACTTTAGCATCCCGATCGGGGTGCTTGGAAATCCGCTCCCTGACTGGTCAGGGCGGGGGTTCCCGGGGTGTGACGGCGGTCACTCGTTGGCCGCGCGGGGTCGGTCGCCGTCCTCGTACTGGTCGAAGAGGGGCGTGTGTCCGCGTTCCCGGGACCGCCGTGCGGAGGCGGCGCGGCGGGCGTCGCCGCCGGCGCCCGCGGGCCGGTCCCCGGCCGCGGGTGCCGGTTCCCCGGCCGCCTCGGGGGCGTCGGCGTCCTGCTCGGGGGCCACCGCGCTGGACCGCGCCGAGCTCCAGGTGCCGGGCGCGCCCAGGTCCACGTCGGAGGTGGCGCGCGGGGCGACCGGCGCGGTGACGTACGTCGGCAGGGGCACCGGCACCGGGTCCCAGCTGTCGCCGTGCCCGGGGCGTCGCTGCCGTTCCCGCTGCTGGTCGACCCACTCGGCGTGGTCGGTCTGCTCGACGAGGGCGCGCCGGTCGGCGGCGAGCGTGGAGAGGCCGGTGTCCGTGCCGGTGTCCGCGGCTGGTCCGGTCTCCTCCTCACCGGCGTCCGTGTCGAGGGGCGCGCGCCGGTGCGGCTGGCGTTCGCGCAGGTACTGGGCGGCGGCCTCGGCCTGCCGGCGGTCCATCTGGTAGGCGAAGCGGCGGCGCTCCTGCGCCCGCAGGTAGGCGATGTACGCGCTCAGCGTGACGGCGGGCGCGGCGGGCGCCCACAGGAAGGCGAGTCCGCCGACGGCGGCCACGACCGCGCCGAGCGTGAAGGCGAGGAAGAGGATCACGGTGGTGCGCCGACGGCGTGCGAGCACCTTCGAGCGCCGGGCGCGTGCCGCGGCCGCCTGGGCCGAGGCCGTCTGCTTCTGCGCGTTCTGCGCGGGCACGGCTGCGGAGGCGTGCGCGGGTGCCGGTTCGGGCGCCGGTTCGGCGCTCTGGTCGCGTGCCGGGTCGGCGCTGCCGGGTGCCTCGGGTCCGGCGTCCACGGTGACCTGACGGCGCGTCGGAGGCATGGCGAAGGCACGGACGTCCACCGAGTCGGTGGCGGCGTCCGGATCGCCGGTGTCCGCCTCCCCCTCCTGGGTGGAGCGTGCCCGCAGGTCCCTGGCGTACCGGCGCTCCATACCCGCCCGTCCGGACAGCAGCCGGATGGCGGTGCTGAAGCGTTCCGTCGGACGGGCCTCGTTCAGCTCGTCCTGCCTACGGAGCCACATCGGCACCAAGTAGGCGGCCCAGGCCCCGACAATGACTGCGTAGATGAGGCCGCTGCTGCTCACGCCTCACACGGTAGAGGGGTTTGCATGAGGCCATCCGCCAATTGGGCCGGTGTGTCGCACGATCTGGCTGATATTTCCAGCATTTTTTGCGACGGATGCGATCAGAGGACCACCCTGGCTGGGAATTCAGTGCCCTGAGTTGGTCAACAGCCGATCAATTTCGAACATATTTTCAATTTACTGGCGCTCGGTGCGCTGGGCCCCTTGCGAGCGGGCCCGCTTCCACCGCGCGAGCAGCCCGTCGGGCACCTCCTCGGCGGTGAGCGCGAAGACGAGATGGTCCCGCCAGGCCCCGTCGATGTGCAGATAACGCGGCCGGAGGCCCTCCTCGCGGAATCCGAGTTTCTCCACCACCCGCCGGCTCGGCCGGTTCTCGGGGCGAATGCACACCTCGACGCGGTGCAGACCGACGGTACGGAAACAGTGGTCCACCACGAGCGCGACGGCCGTCGGCATCACCCCGCGCCCGGCCACCGCCTCGTCCACCCAGTAGCCGACGTGTCCGGAGCACATCGAGCCCCAGGTGATCCCGGCGACCGTCAACTGCCCGACCAGCTGCCCCTGGTACTCGATGACGAACGGCAGCATCCGGCCCGAGTTCGCCTCGGCGCGCAGGTGCCGGACCATCTGGCGGTAGGTCGGCCGGTGCGCGATCGGCCCGCTCGGCGTGGGCGGCGGAATGGTCGCCTCCCAGGGGCGCAGCCAGTCCCGGTTGCGCCGGTTCACCTCGCGCCAGGCCCGCTGGTCGCGCAGCTTTATCGGCCGGAGGACGACATCGCCGTCCGCCAGTACGACGGGCCAGGAAGGGGTGTTCAGCTCGCACCCCCGCTGCTGTCCGGTCTGGGGTGGTCACCGCCGCGGATCTGGTCGACGGCGTGGACCAGCAGGGGCTCCAGCACGGCCAGTCCGTCGCGCACCCCGCCGGTCGACCCGGGCAGGTTGACGATCAGCGTGCCGGCGGCCACCCCGGCCAGGCCCCGGGACAGCACGGCGGTCGGCACCTTGTCCCGGCCGTACGCGCGGACGGCCTCCGCGATGCCCGGCACCTCGTACTCGATCACCGCGCGGGTCGCCTCGGGCGTGCGGTCGGTCGGGGACAGACCGGTGCCGCCGGTGGTGACGACGACGTCGTACCCGGCCGCCACGGCCGCCCGCAGCGCCGCCTCCACCGGATCCCCGTCGGGCACCACCTGCGGGCCGTCCACGGCGAACCCGAGGTCCTGCAGGCCCTTCACGATCAGCGGGCCGCCCCTGTCCTCGTAGACACCGGCGGCGGCCCGGTTGGAGGCGGTGACGACCAGCGCGGCGTACGGCGCCCGCAGAGCGCCCCCGATGCCGTCGTCGAGAGTCATGCCCGGCTCCAGTCGCCCGACTTGCCGCCCGTCTTCTCCTCCACCCGTACGTCCGTGATGACCGCTCCCTTGTCGACCGCCTTGACCATGTCGATCACGGTGAGCGCGGCGACCGTCACCGCGGTGAGGGCCTCCATCTCGACGCCCGTGCGGTCCGTGGTCTTCACGGTGGCCCGGATCTCCACGGCGTCGTCCGCGACCGACAGATCCAGTGTCACACCGGACACCGACAACGGGTGGCACAGCGGGATCAGGTCCGGGGTGCGCTTGGCCCCCATGATCCCGGCGATGCGCGCGGTGGCCAGGGCGTCGCCCTTGGGCATCCCCTCGCCGCGCAGCAGCTCGACCACGCGCGGTGAGACGAGGACCCGGCCGCTGGCACGGGCGGTGCGCGCGGTCACGTCCTTCCCGGACACGTCGACCATGCGGGCCGCACCCGCGTCGTCGATGTGCGTCAGTCGGTCCTGCGCAGGGGGTCCGGGGGTCTCCCCCCGGGAAGGCACTGTCATCGCTGTGGCGCTCCCGGTCCCGGCCCGGCGCGGTGCGGAGCGCGGGCCTGCTGTGCGCGACACGGTACCGCCAACCGGCACAGGTCAGCCGAGGAGGACCACCTCCACCTCGCTGCCGGGCTCGACGGACTCCACGTCCTCCGGTACGACGATGAGCGCGTCGGCCTGCGCCAGCGCCGCGATCAGATGGGAACCGGCGCCGCCCACGGGGGTCACCTCCCCGTCGGCGTACGTCCCGCGCAGGAACTGGCGGCGCCCCTTGGGCGAGCGCAGCGCCGCGTCCGCCTTCAGGGCGGCCCGCGCGCGGGGCCGGTGCAGGTCGGTGAGGCCCATCAGGGCGCGGATGGCGGGGCGGACGAACAGCTCGAAGGAGACGTACGAGGACACCGGGTTGCCGGGCAGGGCCAGCAGCGGGGTGTGGTCGGGGCCGATGGAGCCGAAGCCCTGCGGCTTGCCGGGCTGCATGGCGAGCTTGCGGAAGTCCACGCCGCTGCCGGGCTCGTCCGCGTCGCCGGCGTACGACAGCGCCTCCTTGACCACGTCGTACGCCCCGACGCTCACCCCGCCCGTGGTCACCACCAGGTCCGCGCGGATGAGCTGGTCCTCGATGGTGGAGCGGAGGGTCTCGGCGTCGTCGGCGACGGCGCCCACCCGGTAGGCGAGGGCGCCCGCGTCCCGCGCGGCGGCGGTCAGGGCGAAGCTGTTGGAGTCGTAGATCTGGCCGGTGGCCAGCTGCTCCCCGGGCTGGACGAGTTCGCTGCCGGTGGAGAGCACGACCACGCGCGGGCGCGGGCGCACGCGGACCGTGCCGCGGCCGATCGCGGCGAGCAGGGCGATCTGCGGCGGGCCGAGGATCGCCCCGGCCGCAAGGGCCAGGTCGCCGGCCTTCACGTCGCTGCCCTTGGCCCGCACGTGCGCGCGTGCCTCGGCGGGCCGGTACACGTGCACGTGCCCCTCGGCGCCCTGGGGGGCCAGGCTGCGCGCCCGCATGCCACTGACCGGGCCCTCGCCGAGCCCGCCGTCGGTCCACTCGACGGGGACGACGGCCTCGGCGCCGGGCGGCAGCGGGGCGCCGGTCATGATGCGCGCGGCCTGTCCGGGGCCGACCCGGACCGGGTCGGCCGCGCCGGCCGCGACGTCCCCGACGACCTCCAGGACGGCCGGGAACTCCTCGCCGGCGCCGGCGACGTCCGCGACCCGCACCGCGTACCCGTCCATGGAGCTGTTGTCGAACGGCGGCAGGGACACCGGCACCGTGACGTCGTCGACCAGGACGCAGCCCTGGGCGTCGAGCAGTTGCAGCTCGATGGGTTCGAGGGGGCGGACGGCAGAGAGGATGTCCTCCAGGTGCTCGTCCACCGACCACAGGTCGTCCGGGCCGGCGGGGCGGGTCGCGGCGCTGCTCAAGACTGCTGCATCTCCTCGGCTACGTAACTGCGAAGCCAGGTCCGGAAGTCCGGGCCCAGGTCCTCACGTTCGCACGCGAGTCTGACAATGGCACGCAGATAGTCGCCGCGGTCCCCGGTGTCGTAGCGGCGGCCCTGGAAGACGACGCCGTGCACCGGACCGCCGACCTTCTCGTCCTGCGCGAGCTGCTGGAGGGCGTCGGTGAGCTGGATCTCACCGCCGCGGCCCGGCTCCGTCTTGCGCAGTATGTCGAAGATGTGCGGGTCGAGGACGTACCGGCCGATGATCGCGTAGTTCGACGGGGCATCCGCCGGGTCGGGCTTCTCGACCAGCCCGGTGATCTTCACGACGTCACCGTCGGCGGTGGCCTCCACGGCCGCGCAGCCGTAGAGGTGGATCTGCTCGGGCGCGACCTCCATGAGGGCGATCACACTGCCGCCGTGCTGCTCCTGGACGTCGATCATGCGCTGGAGCAGGGGGTCGCGGGGGTCGATCAGGTCGTCGCCCAGGAGGACGGCGAAGGGCTCGTGGCCGACGTGCGGAGCGGCGCACAGGACGGCGTGGCCGAGGCCCCTGGGGTCGCCCTGGCGCACGTAGTGCATGGTGGCCAGGTCGCTGGACTCCTGCACCTTCGCGAGCCGTTCGGCGTCGCCCTTCTTCTCGAGCGCCGACTCCAGCTCGTAATTGCGGTCGAAGTGGTCCTCGAGGGGGCGCTTGTTACGCCCGGTGATCATGAGGACGTCGTCGAGCCCCGCCGACACGGCCTCCTCGACCACGTACTGGATCGCCGGCTTGTCGACAACCGGCAGCATCTCCTTGGGAGTGGCTTTGGTGGCCGGCAGGAACCGGGTGCCGAGGCCGGCTGCGGGGATGACAGCCTTGCTGATCCTGGGGTGGGACTGAGTCATGCCCGCAACCATATCCGGTGCCTTTGTAGGGAATCTGGGGCTCCGGCTGCTTGACCCTCGTATGACCGGCATTAAGAAAGGGGCGCGAACCGCCAGTGGAACACCTCGGACGCACGGGCGAGCCTGACAAGCGGATGTTGCGGCGAGAGCTCCTCGCGGTGAGGAACGGGTTGACGGCGGATGACGTCCGGGAGGCGGGCCGCGCGCTGGCCGAGCGTGCCCTGGAGCTGCCCGAGCTGGCGCACGGGCGCACGGTGGCGGCGTACGTCTCCGTGGGGAGCGAGCCCGGCACGCTCGCGCTGCTGGACGAGCTGCGCGCGCGGGGCGTGCGGGTCCTGCTCCCCGCGCTCCTGCCCGACAACGATCTGGACTGGGGCGAGTACGCCGGCCCGGACTCCCTCGCGCGGGTGCAACACGGCGGGAGGATGGCACTGTTCGAGCCCTCCGGGGCACGGCTCGGCCCGGACGCCGTGACGGCCGCGGACGTCGTCCTGCTGCCCGGGCTCGCGGTGGACGCGCGCGGGATGCGCCTGGGGCGCGGCGGAGGGTCGTACGACCGGGTGCTGGCCCGGCTGGAGCGCGCGGGCGCCCGCCCCCGGCTCGTGGTGCTGCTGTACGACACGGAGGTCGTCGCCCGGGTCCCGACGGAGGCGCACGACAGGCCGGTGCACGCGGTGGTGACGCCGTCGGGGGTGCGCCGCTTCCCGGACGGCTGACCGGACCGTCCGCCGCCGGAACCGGAAACGGGGCCCCCCCCGCCGGGGGGGGGGCGGGTTTT
>NZ_JBEYXJ010000063.1:0-49315 GCF_040645015.1 Streptomyces sp. NPDC046881
CTGTGGGGGTCCCCCCCCCCGGCTCCCCCCCCCCCCCCGCGGCGCCGTGTCCCCCCCCCGGCCCCCCCGCGCCGTTGAAGTCGGATCGTTCCGGCTCCCCACGCCTCGCCCGTACGGTCACCCCAGGAAGCTGGGGTCCGGACGGGCGAGGGAGGCAACCGGCCGCAGCGCTAGCCGCTGCGAGGGCAGTAGAGAGCGGACCGGGGTGACGTGCTGGCGCTGGCCGGCCGGTCCGTCGCGGCGGCGCCCAGAGTCTTCGTCTGTGCACGGGGCTTCCCCATCAGTCGAGGTCACAGGGGTGAAGCACTGCAAGGGGGATCACGTCCCCACTCTCCGGCCGTTGATCGCGGTCGCCGGGCCACCTCGCCAGTACGGGCCGTAGCCCTGTTCTGCCTGGCCTTCAGCGGGATTGCAGCGTCCCCGCCTTCTGCACATGCGGCATGAAGCCGCCAACCAGTCGAGTCGTTGCGTTCGGCTGTGTAGTACCTGTTTTACAGGTACTACATGAGGGCCCGTCAAGTAGCTCGGCGGATCCTCCTGGTGTGGCGCCGGGACGTCTCGACGCACATTCAGAATCGCTGCACGTCAGGGGAGTTGGTCACCCCGTGCGTAGACAGCTGTGGGACTTCTGGCTACGGTCGAGAAGTCCCTAGACGTCCCAACGGGGGTGCAGATGTCGAACGAGCGGTTACGGTCGGCCCTTCTCGCCCGCGGTATGACCGTGCAGAGCCTCGCTGAAGCGATCGCGGTTAACCCGAAGACGGTCGAACGCTGGATCACTCAGGGCAAGGTGCCGTACCGACGTCACCAGTACGCGACAGCGGCGGTGCTCAAGGTCGACGTCACGACGCTGTGGGAAGACGGCCGGACCGTCGACAGCGCGACGGATCTGACGAAAGCCGAGATAACGACCGTCTACCCGCACCGGCATACCGTGCCGTCGGGACTGTGGCGGGAACTCTACGGCCGTGCTGAGCGGAACCTGGACGTACTCGTGTACTCCGGTCTGTTCCTCTCCGAGGATCCCCGTTTCCATGACCTGGTGAAGGCCAAGGTGGAGGCTGGCGCCCAGGTGCGCATCCTGCTCGGAGACCCTGACTGCGCAGCCGTCCGACAGCGCGGCATTGACGAGGGCCACCAGATCATGGACGGCAAGATCCGCAACGCCCTGCTGCTGTACCGCCCGCTCCTGCGCAGCCACCCGGACATCGGCTTCCGGCTGCACGACTCGACGCTCTACAACTCCATCTACCGTGCCGACGACGAGATGCTGGTCAACCCCCACGTCTACGGCATCGGCGCCTATCTGGCGCCAGTCCTGCACCTGCGTCGCCTACCGGGCGGAGGACTCTTCGACACGTACGCGAATAGCATCGACCACACGTGGGAGAACGCCCGTCCGATCACCGCCCAGGACATAACCAGCATCACGGGAGCCTGAACCATGGGACGCATCGACTACCTGCACGACCCCGACGCCCCGCCGGCCAACTCCGTCGTGCCGTCCGTCGTCGCGTTCGTCCAGAACGACGCCGGCGAGGTGCTGATGATTCAGCGGTCCGACAACGGGCGCTGGGCACTGCCGGGTGGTGGCCACGACGTGGGCGAGTCCATCAGCGACACCGTCATCCGCGAGGTTTGGGAAGAGACCGGGATCAAGGTGGAAGTGGTCGACGTGTCCGGGCTCTACACGGATCCGGGGCACGTGATGCAGTACGACGATGGCGAGGTGCGACAGCAGTTCAGCATCTGTTTCCGTGCGCGGCCGGTCGGCGGCGAACTTCGTACGAGCAACGAGACGACTCAGGTCCGCTGGGTCGCCCCGGCGGACCTGATGGAGCTGGACGTGCACCCCACGATGCGGCTCCGCATCGAGCACGCCCAGGACAGGGCACGCACGGCGCCCTACATCGGCTGACGCTTGGCGGCGGCGACGCGTTCGAGCACCCGGGACGTGCACGCCAGGATCTCGGGTTCGGCCCGGCGAATGAACGTCCCGATCAGGCTGTCCGGCCCGTACCGCCCGGCAATCTCGTTGATCCGATCAACCGGGTTCGTGGGCGTGCCATCCGGCGTGGTGTTCATGTCGCAGTAGCAGAGCGCATCGTTCAAGTGCTCCTGCTCGCGGGGGAACTCGCCGTCCAGCTCCTCGCGCATGCCGCGCGCTTCCGCCTCCAACCAGGCGCAGGAGTGGTGAGCGACCAGGTTGATGACTCGCTCGTCGGCGCCGGCAACATCTCGGAGGTAGCGCGCACCGTCCAGCGGGTGAAAGCCCGTCTTGGCGAGATCCGGCGCGTACCCGATGTCGTGCAGGACGGCCGCGGCCTCCAGCAAGTCCGCGTCCTGGTCGAGGACGAGTGCGATGGTGCGCGCCCGCTCGGCGACCCCAAGGCAGTGATTCCAGCGCCGGGGCAACGGCTGGGCGAGCAGGGACTCGGCCAGGGGATAGGCCCACTCGGTCAACTTCGGCAAGCTATGAACGCTCCTCTCGAACCGGCACGGCGCGGACCCTCCGCACCTTGCCTTGGCCTCCGCTCGCGAGCACGCCAGCGACTTCCAATCTGTCCAGAGCCTTGGTCACAGTGGGACGCGAGACCCCGAAACGTTCGGCCAGCTCTGAAGCGCTCGGGAACTCGGACCCTGCTTGGAGCTTTTCAGCGGGGATGATCTCCGCGATGCGCTCGTGCAGCGGTCGCCTGTCGATGGCATCACCCGCCCGCACGACTCGCCACCGACTTCCGCGTACTGGCTCGGCTAGGCCCTGTTCCTGGAGAACTTTGAACGCTCGGAGCGCGACACCACGAGACACCCCGTGATCGCGCATGACGTCTGCGGCAGACGGGAGATGGGTCATCTGAGGATCCGCCGCGATCCGAGCCTTGACCGATTCTGCAACTTGCAAAAACGTCCCCCGCGGGCTGGCCTGCTGAGCCACGCGGTCTCCCTCCCTGGATGCCTGCATGCCACCGTATCTACCCTCTCAGCATTGCACTGCAATGCTTGAAGCGGTATGCGGTTGGTGCTGGTAGTGCCCACGACCGGCTCCTTCGTTCCGGGATACCGCCCACATCCGACCGCGCTCGGCAGGGGGCTCGGGTGATCGGACGGGCCCTGAACGGCCGGCGAAGCCCCTGCCCGCCATGTGTTCGATAGGGGTTGAGGCGGCAGACGAGTGCGGAACCCCTTGGGGTGTCACCGTTCCCATGGCAGACGCAGGAGGGGGCTGTCGTTGAGCTGGGTGAAGGCGTGCTCGACCATCAACCTATTCGGGTGTGGTCGGATGATTCCCAGTGCCCGGACGTCTGGTCTGAGGAATTGCCACGGCTGGAGACCGACGTGGCTCTGTCACGTCTTGATCCGCTACATCGATAAGCATGCCGAAGAGCCAAATCAAGCGAACAGCTCGCATCGTGCCTAGAAGAAGTGCAACTTCAACTAGCCATCCTGTGAGGCCGGGATTTTTCTGAGAGTCAAGCATCAGAGCGAGCAGGCAAATCCCAGTGATGATCAGCATGGAAGAAAGTATGCCGCCCCAATTGCGCCGGAGGCTGGCGCCAAATCGGCGACGGATCTCTAGCATTCTCCTGCCGCTTGCTGTGGCGTACTGACTGATTGCAGCCGTCCCGAAGCCGCCGATCAGCGCTGATGCCGATGCGGCGGTGGTGTAAATATCCTTTCGTCGGTCCGGTGTAATCGATACGAAAAAAGCATCGGTGTTGGCTGCGTGACAGTAGATGAGGTGGCCAGCGAGTAACGCCAGAGCCATGAGCCAGTCGACTGCGGGTCGTTCGCCCCATAGATCGCGTATGCGGCGTGCGAAGACACCGAAAGATGCCACGTGACTACCCCCCTAAGCTGAGGTTCGTCACTGTAGACCTAGCCACTGACAGCGCGTCGGAGGTCGCTCGCGTGCTCCTGGGCTGCCTCGAGGATCGCTTCCACGGCCGCCGTGTACCTGGGACGCGCGTCTTCGTTGCTTCGCACTTCCACGTGCTTCTTGGCAGTCACGTGGTGCTTGAGGAAGTCGAGCGCCTCCTCCTTAACGTGACCATCTTCCGTGGGAAGGGTGACCAACGCTCTCGCGCGTTCGATGCCACTCGGGCCAATCAGATAACCCAACTCCGACATGAAATGCATGGCATCTTCCTGGAGGCGTCTGTGCCCTCGGGCTCGAGAGGTGACTTGCCCGCGCTTTGGAACTTCAACCTTGAAGGTGATGCGGTGATCAGGGTAACGGTTGCTCGCCTGCTTGAATCCGAAAATGGATGAGCTTTCCGATGGCATGAATGCCGGATTGGGGCGAAAGGTGAACTCAAAATTATGGACTGCGTTCGCGTTCTGAAGCTTCGTCCAAACGTCCTGGCTGATCACTGGCCAGAGGGCAACTTCTTCTGCTGCTAATCCGCAAGCGTTCATCCATCGCTGGATAGCTGTTGCGCGAGGAGAGGCCTGACTGCTCCCCATCATGCCGATAATGTTTCCGTGCTCCAGGAAACAGACTGTCGTGGTGTCTACAAAGCCGCGGTTCCCGTCAAGCCGCAGGTCCTCGATGTGGCCATGGTCAAGGTCAACTGTTTGCAGTTCCCCGGAGCCGATCCGCCCGACGAGTAGATGCATAGCATCAGACGCGAACACTGCCTCCCCGATATAGCGGTCGCCATCGGGTGTGACAAACCTGCGCTCCTCGTAGCGCTTGGCGGACATCTCTTCAAGCGCCCGCTGCCAGGGGACGTCATCCATGCGCGGGTTGTAGTCGTCCTTCGCGCGTACCACTTCATAGAAGTAGACAGTCCTGACGCGCCTTGTCATGGCGAAGCCCCCCTCGCGCTGCCCAGTCGAGATCGTGATGCTATCGCCTGTGCGCCGCACGAATCAGTGCATGGGGCAACTCTGTAACACCTTAGGGATGCCAGACTGCTTGGCCAGATCACGGGCAGCTGCGAGGCCGTCGATCGGTCCACGCCTGCGGCAGTGCACGAGTGAGCCCAGCACGGCTCCCCCCGGTCCAGCGAGACGGTAGGGCGAGTGAAACGAACTCAGGAGCCGCCTCATCGCCTCTGAGGCGAGAAGGGTCCGGCCACCGCCCGGCGTTGGGTGTGTGTTCGGAACGGTACCCAAGCCTGGAAGGATCAGCGGCAGCGTGCTGCTGAGAGTCAGGGGGACCATGATCATAAACAAGTGGTGGAGACACGATCCGCACGAGCGGTACTGGCTGGAGATCACGAACCGCGAGGACATCGGTACCAACCTGCTGGCCCCTCAGACCAACGATCGGGGCGAGGAGTATTGGTCCTACACACTCGTCCGTGAGGTAAGACCTGGTGATCTGGTGCTGCACTGGGACAAGAACCACGGTCCTGGCGTGGTGGGGTACTCCCATGTTCGGGGTGAGGCCTTTGCTTCCACGATCGTCTGGCAGAGCCGGGGGACGTACGGCCGGCAGCGGGGTGCGTCCGGTCCCGAGCCCGCTTGGGAAGCTCCCCTTGGCGGATACCGAGAGTTGGAGCGACCCGTAACTCAGGCGCGCCTCCGTGAGATCGAGTCCACCATCCGAGCTCTGCGCGATTACCTCACGGAGGCGGTCGTTGGGCCGCTCTACTTCCCATTTGCGTTGTCGGAGAAGCGGCCCCTTCGCACAGCGCAGGGCTACCTGACCAAACTGCCGCGAACGGTAGTGGAAGCACTGCCTGAGCTGCGGGAGTTGCGCCAGACGGCCGTCTCTGAGCCCCACGAGCCGGAAGTCCCCGACCTGTCGCCCGCTTCGCTACCCAAGCAACGCAGTCCCACCGGCTACGGCCGGCAGAAAGACGTACAACGGCGGCGGGCCGTCGAGCGGTACGCGATGGATCTTGTACTCAGCCACTATCGCTCCCACGGCTATGAGGTTCAGGACGTGGGTGCACATTCGCCGTGGGACGTAACAGCGCGCAAGAACGGTGCCGAGGTCCACATAGAGGTGAAGGGCAGCACCGTCACACGCGAGGTGATCGACCTGACCGAGGGGGAGGTGCGTCACGCTGAAGGCATCCCCACCTGCCTCGTGGTGATAGATCAAATTGAACTTGGTGACGACCTCCGCTGTCATGGGGGGCGCTGGCGTTCGTGGAGCGACTGGTCGCCATCACGTGGCGAGCTTGTCGCCACTGCTTACCGCTACCCGCTGCCGGCGGGAGGCCAAGAGGGCCGACCCCCTGTTTAGCCGGCACTGGTCTCAGTCGTGGTCTCGTTCGGGGTTGAGTCCGTAGCTATCCGGCCGCATCCACTACCGTCCGGCAGGCTGTCTGATCAGGAGCGTAAGCAACCCGACGAACGACGACGGACACCCCCGGACCAAGATCGCACAACTCGTAATGCGTAGGTCTCGGGTTCGAATCCCGAAAGCGGCTCCACTGGGACCCCAGGTCAGTCACCGGCTGACCTGGGGTTCTTGCGTTCGGTGGATGCGGCGGTGCTGTGGTTGCCGGCAGGGGGATGCGTGGCCTCGGGGCGGAGGCGGGCGGCCAGGAGGGCTATGTCGTCCTCGCACATGCCGTCGGTCAGCTGGGTGAGGACGGTGTCGAGCAGGTGCTCCAAGGGGTCGTCGGCCGACAGGTCCATGGTGGTGAGGGCGTGGACGGAGTCGTCGATGTCCACGCCCCGCTGTTCGACGAGGCCGTCGGTGTAGAGCAGCAGGACGGAGCCCGGCTCGAATGCGAACGTTGTCATCTCGTAGGTGCCGAGCTCGGTGCCGATGGGCGGGCCGGCCGGGAGGTGCATCAGGCCGGAGCTGCCGCCTGGGCGGATGACGAGGGGCGGCAGGTGTCCGGCCGTGGCCGCGGTGCAGGTGCCGGCCGGGGTGTCCACGAGGACGAGCAGGCAGGTGGCGGCGCGGTCGAGGCCGATGCGTGACGCCCTGCGGTCCGCCTCGGTGAGCATGGCGTCCACGGGCAGCCCGGCGGCGGCGACGGTGCGCAGGACGGAGCGGTACTGGCTCATGGCCACCGCCGCCTGGAAGCCGTGCCCCATCACGTCCCCCATGACCAGCAGGGTGCGGCAGTCCGGCAGCGCGATGGAGTCGTACCAGTCGCCGCCGACGAGGGCGCTGCGGCCGGAGGGCAGGTAGCGGGTGGCCACCTCGACCGTGGGGTGCGGGCGGTCGGGTTCGGAGAGCAACGCGCGCTGGAGTTCCAGCGTCATCGTGTGCTCGTGGCTGTACCGGTGGGCGCTGTCGATGGAGACCGCGGCCCGCGCGGCGACCCCCTGCGCGGTCAGGATGTCGTCGTCGCTGAAGGCGGGGGACGCCCCCACCCGCATGAGGATGACGATGCCGACGCTGCGGCCGGCCGTCGGCAGGGGGACGACGAGCGCGGAGTGGACCCCGGCCGCCCGGAGGAGCCGCACCCGCTCGGGATCCACGACGATCTTCTGGAACAGCTCGTCGGAGGCCAGGTTGCCCAGCCACGGCCGTCCGCTGTCCATGCAGCGCCGGGGTGCCGAGCCGCGCGGCAGATCCACGTACGGCTTGGATCCGCCCAGGTCCTTCAGGTGCCGTTGCAGTTCGGGCGGCGCCGACAGACTCATCCTGCGCAGCCGGAGCACGCCGGCGGGCGGCGGGGGCGCGCCGAAGAACTCCTGCTCGACGAGTCCGACCGCCGCGATGTCCGCGAGGGACGGCGCGAGGAAGCCGGCCAGCTCGGCGCAGGTGGCCTCCACGTCGAGGGTCGTGCCGACCCGGGTGGCCGCGGCGTCCACCAGGGCGAGCCGCTGGTGGGCGTTCTCCAGGTCGTCCAGGTACTGGCGCAGGTTGCTGGCCTCCACGGCGATCCCGCACACGCCGAGGACGTGCCCCTGCGCCTCCAGCCGGTGGAAGACGGCACGCCAGAGCCTGCGGCCGACGGGTGAGGGGACGCGCGTGGTCCCGGTCAGGGTGACTTCCCGGGGCCGGCCGTCGGCCAGGACCTCGATCAGCACGTCGTCGGGTGTCCGTACGTCCGGCAGCACCTCGCCGGGTGTCCTGCCGAGGAACGCGGCGGCGGGGATCCCGGTGACCCGGGACCAGGCCGGGTTGACGTAGAGGTAGCGCAGATGACGGTTCAGGATGACGACGGGGGCGGAGGTGCCCTCGATGATGCCGCGCAGGAATCCGCACTCGCAGGCCATCCGGGTGCCGTCGACCGACGGCAGGAAGGGCTCGGCGCCGATGCCTCTCGGTGCCTGGGCCTGGGCCTCGGGGAAGAGCCACGACGGCGGGAGTCGTTCTGCGCTCAACGTCTTCTCCAGCTGTCCGGGTCGGGTGCGGGCGGCCCCTTCCCATCGTGGGAGGACAGGAGAACCGGCGCATCTCGGCCGAGCAGCTGGTTGGGTGTTCAACCAACAGTCCCGCCGCTGTCGTTGCCGCCGCCGCGGCTCGGGGAGGGAGCCTGTTGCCGCCCCCGGAGGGAACGTGGTGACAAAACCGGATCAAAGACGCGGCAAAGTGAATCCGCGCCAGGTGAACCACCGCCGCTGAGGCAACATCTTGGTGAACGGCGGACAGCGCGCGGTCGGAGCGTGGTGCCGCCGTCGGCCGGATGGGGTGAGGGACGTGGCGGAGCCGAGGATCGCCGTCGCCGTGGTGACGATGGGCAACCGGCCCGCCGAGGTCGACGCCCTGCTGGAGTCCGTGGCCAAGCAGGACCTCGCCCCCGCCCGCATCGTGATCGTCGGCAACGGCTGCCGGCTGCCCGAGTTCGCCCGCCGGCTCTCGCTGCCCGGTGAGGTCACGGCCGTCGAGGTCGAGGAGAACCTGGGCTGCCCGGGCGGCCGGAACGTCGCGTTCGCCCGGCTGCGGGAGTTCGGGGACGTCGACGTCGTCGTGGAACTGGACGACGACGGGCTGCTCGTCGACGCCGACGTGCTGCGCCGGGTGCGGGACCTGTACGCCGCCGACCCCCGCCTCGGCATCGTCGGCTTCCGCATCGCCGACGAGCGCGGCGAGACCCAGCAGCGGCACGTGCCCCGGGTGGGCAAGTCCGACCCGATGCGCGGCGGTTACGTCACCGGCTTCCTCGGGGGCGGGCACGCCCTGCGCATGGCGATGCTCGCCGAGACCGGGGACTGGCCCGCGGAGTTCTTCTTCGCGCACGAGGAGACCGACCTCGCCTGGCGGGCCGCCGACGCCGGCTGGAAGATCCTGTACGCACCCGAACTGCTCCTCCAGCACCCCAGGACCTCCCCGGCCCGGCACGCCATCTACTACCGCGTCAACGCCCGCAACCGCGTCTGGCTCGTCCGGCGCCGGCTGCCGCTGCCGCTCGCCTTGGTGCACCTCGGGCTGTGGACGCTCCTCACCCTCGCCCGCACCCGCTCGCTGCCGGGTCTCAGGGCGTGGTTCGGCGGGTTCGCGGAGGGGCTGCGGAAACCGGCCGGCGAGCGGCGGCCGATGCGCTGGCGGACGGTGTGGCGGCTGACCCGGCTGGGGCGCCCGCCCGTCATCTGAGCCGGCGGCGGGCCAGGGAAGAACCGGCAAGGCGGGCCAGGGAAGAACAGTCAAGGCGGGCCAGGAGAAAGGGAACGGCGGAACACCCGCACGAAAAAAGCGGGACGGGGCCCCGGTCGTTCACCTCCGCCGGCCGGGGCCCTTGTCGTCCCCGGACCCAGCCTGCGGCGACACTCCCCCGAGTTACGCGTCCTACGCGCGCGCCGTCGGGCCAGATCCGATGGAATGATCACATCAGGATTCGCCAACGGATCGCTAACATGTGGCCAACGGTTCGTCGGCGGGTCGCGGAGCGGTTGGCCGGAACTCGTCCGGCAACAGCGCCAAGAGCCCGTCGGCCGGGCGGATTCCGGTGGCCGGACCGGCGGTCGGCCGGCGAGCGGAAGGTGGCAGGAAACCGTTGTGGACAGGGCGGAATTCCGCCAGGCAACGGCGGGCACACGCCCGCCGCGGAGCACGGTCGGCCCCGACCGCGCGGGAAGGCAGTGGAGCGGCGTGATGCGGCGGTGCGAGCTGCGCTTCGGACTGCTGGGACCGCCGGTCCTCTACGACCGACCGCCGTACGGGATTTCGTACGACCCCTCTCCCGGTCCCCCCGGCACCTCTTCCTCCGAGACGTCCGGCACCTCTTCCTCCGAGACGTCCGGCACCTCTTCCTCCGAGACGCCCGGCACCTCTTCCTCCGGAACTTCCGGCACCTCACCCTCCGGAACGCCCAGTACCTCTTCCTCCGGAACCCCCGGCTACTCCCTTCCCGGCACCCCCGCCCTCAGCGAAACCGCTGCCGGCGGCCCGTCCGGGAGGACCGGCGCCGGTGCCCCCCACGCATCCGCCGTCCCGGCCTCCGGCGACGACCACCCCGACAACGGCGTCCGGGCCATCGGCAGCCCCAAGGTCCGTGCCCTGCTCGCCACTTTGCTGTTGGAGCCCGGTCGGGTCGTGTCGGTCGAGGCGCTGAAGGACGCGCTGTGGGGCGGTGCGCCGCCCGTCTCCGCGCAGGCCTCCCTGCACAACCACGTCACCCGGCTGCGCCGGCTCCTGGACGACCCCGAGCGGCTCAGGGCCGTACCGCCGGGCTATGTGCTGCGGGTCGACCACGGCGAACTGGACGTGCACGTCTTCGACGCCCAGGTCGCCGAGGCGCGGTCCGCGCACGCCCGGCGGGACTGGCCGGGCGTCGTACGGGCCTGCGCCTGCGCGCTCGCGCTGTGGCGCGGCACCCCGCTCAGCGGACTCCCCGCCGACATCGGCGGCTACGCGCTGGTGCAGCGGCTGGAGGAGGCCCGGCTGCTCCTGCTGGAGTGGCGCTACGACGCCGAACTGGCCCTCGGCGGAGCCCGCTTGGCCGAACTCGTCCCCGAGCTGGCCGCGCTGGTCGCCGAGCATCCGCTGCGCGAGGCGTACCACCGCCAGCTGATGCTCGCCCTGCACCGCACCGGCCGTCAGGCCGAGGCGCTCGCCGTCCACCGGGATCTGCGCGCCCGGCTGGTGGAGGAACTCGGCATCGAACCCGGCCCGGCGGTCCGCGAGGCACACGTCGAGGTGCTGCGGGGCAGCGGCGAGGGGCGCCGGGACGAGGAGCACGGCGACCAGCGGACGGCCGGCCAGGACGGCCGGCCGCGGCGCGGCGGCGAGCTGTCCGGCGGCACCGGCACCGCCGGGGAGGCCGCTTCCCCGGAACACCCCGATGCCGCCGCCGCTCCGCCCGCGCCCTCCGCTTCCCCGGCGCCACCCGCGTCCGCGCGGGACGGTGGCGGGGCGGCCGCGCGGCAGACCCCGCGCCCGGCGCAGCTGCCGGCCCCGCCGGCCCACTTCACCGGCCGTGCCGACGTGCGCGAGGAGCTGCGCCGCACGCTGACCGAGCCGCCCGCACCGGCGCCCGCGGTCGCGGTGATCAGCGGTATGGCCGGCGTCGGCAAGAGCGCGCTGGCCCTGTACGTCGCCCATGAGCTGCGGGAGCGTTTCACTGACGGGCAGCTCTACGTCAACCTGCACGGTGCCACGCCCGGCATGACCCCGCTCACCGCCACCCAGGCGCTCGCCGCGCTGCTGCGCGACCTCGGCGCCGAGCCCCGGAACATCCCGGAACACCCCGATGCCGCGGCCGCGTTGCTCCGCTCACTGCTCGCACCCGCCCGCATCCTGCTGGTCCTGGACGACGCGGCGAACGCCGCCCAGGTACGGCCCCTGCTGCCGGCCGGGCCCGGCTGCGCGGTGATCGTCACCAGCCGTTCGCCGCTCACCGCGCTCGACGGTGCCCGGCGCTTCCCGCTCTCCCCGCTGACCGGTGAGGACAGCGCGGCCCTGCTCCGCGCGGTGAGCGGGCGCGCGGGACTGGACGCCGGCCACGCGCTGGTCGAGCTGACCGGCAGGCTGCCGCTGGCGCTGCGCGTGGTCGCCGCCCGGCTCGCCGCCCGCAGCGCCCTCACCCCGGACGTGCTGGCCGGTCAACTCGCCGAGACCGGCGGACGGTTGCGGCACCTGGAGTACGACGACCTGAGCGTCCGCCGCTCCCTGGCCGTCGCCCACGACGCGCTCGCCGCCGCCGAGCGGGAGGCCGACCGGGACGCGGCCCTCGCCCTGCGCCACATCGGCGCGCTCGACCTGCCGACCTACGGCGCCCCGCTGATCGCCCGCCTCACCGGCACCGACGAGCGCCGCGCCGAGGCCGCGCTGGACCGCCTGGTCGACGTCGCCCTCCTGGAGGAGACGGCGTACGGCCGCTACGCACCCCACGACCTGGTCCGCGACTTCGCCCGCGAACTGGCGGACGCCGACAGCCTCCAGCCGGCCCCGGACCCGGCCGAGGGCTTCGGCGGGCCTTCCGCACCGGGCGGGGGCACGGCCGGGACGGATTCCCCGGGCGCCCCAGCCCCGCGCAACCCCGGCAGCGTGAACGGCACCGCCGGCCCGGCCGCCTCGGAGGAGGCCACGCCGGCCTCTGCGACGGCCCATGCCCCCAGCGGCCCCGCGCACGCCCCTCACCCCGACCTGACCGCCCTGCGCTGGTACGCCGCCATGGCCGAGCGGGTGCTGACGGCGGTCGTGGAGCCGGGGCTCGACCAGGACGACCGGCGGCGGCCGACCTCCGCGCAGCCGGGCGGGCATGCGGCGGACGTGGCCGCCCTGGCGCCTTTCGAGTCGGCCGAGGAGGCCTTCGCCTGGGGCGAGGTGGAGCTGGAGAACGTCGTCGCGCTGGTGGCGCGGAACGCGGACGCCGACGAGCCGCGCATCGCCGCCCATCTCTCCGCGCTCGTGCGGCTGCTCTTCCCCTATGTGCAGCGCAGCGGCCGGGTCGCCGAGATGGAGGTGCTGGGCGGGGCCGCGCTCGGTGCGGCGCGGCGGCTCGGGGACGCGGCGGCGGAGGCGTACGCCCTGGGCGACCTGTCGGGCCTGCACTTCCTGACCGGCCGGCACAACCACGCCCTGGCCCTCACCGACCAGGCCCTGGAGATCTGGGAGCGGCTGGGCACGGCCTCCCGGATCCGCCGCTGCCTGAACAACCGCGGGCTGCTGCTGGAGGGGCTCGGACGGTTCGAGGAGTCGGGGGAGGCGCTGCGGCAGAGCCTCGCCTACTCGCGGCTGCTGAACGACCCCTACGGCGAGGCCGTCACCCGCAGCCACCTCGGCAACCTCTACGAGCACACCGACCCGCGCGCCGCCATCGAGCAGCACCGGCGCTCGCTGGCGATCGGCGACGCGATGGGCGCGGTCATCGTGCAGCACTCGGCGCACTGCAACATCGGCTACGCCCACCTCTCCCTCGGCGAACCGGCGGCCGCCGCCCGGCACTTCGAGGAGAGCCTGCGCATCCTCGGCGGCCACGGCGACTGGCACGGCGAGTCGCAGACCCGGCTCGGCCTGGTCCGCGCGCTGCGGCAGCTGGGGGAGACCGGCCGGGCGGCCGGCGAGTGCGCCGAGCTGCTGGACCGGGCCGACGCCCGCGCCGACCGCTACATGGGCGGGCTGGCCCTGCACCAGCACGGGCTGCTGCTGCGCGAGCAGGGGCGGCGGGCGGAGGCGTACGACGCCTGGCGCGCGGCCCGCGCGGCGCTGGACGGCACGGACGAGCAGGCGGTCCTGGCGGAGCTGCGGGAACTGCTGGACGACGGCCCGACCGCCTGACACCCCGACGCCCCGACCGCACCGGCCTACTTGGCGTCGGCATAGCACTCCACCACCGCCGTCGTGAACGGGAACCGCACCGGTGTGTCACCGAAGGTCAGCCGGCCGGCGAGGGCGGAGGACTCGCGGACGGCTTCGACGACGGCATCGGCCTCCTCGGCGGGGCAGTGCACGATCACCTCGTCGTGCTGGAAGAAGACCAGCTCGGCCGCCATGTCCCGCAGGGTCCGGCGCAGCGCGGCGAGCAGCAGCAGGGCCCAGTCGGCGGCGCTGCCCTGCACGACGAAGTTGCGCGCGAAGCGGCCCCTCGCGCGGGAGTCGGCGGAGGCGTATCCGGGGACCCAGCCGGTGCGGCCGTCCTGTTCCTCCTCGCCGGCCGGGATGCCCGCCTCCTCGGTCGCGTCCCCGCCGGCCCCGGCGGCCGGCGGGCAGGTGCGGCCCAGCCAGGTGCGCACCAGCCGGCCCTCCTCGCCCGCGCGGGCCGCCTCGTCGACGTAGGCGACGGCCTTCGGGAAGCGGCGGCGCAGTGCGGCGAGGTTCTTCAGGCCGTCGCCGGAGGTCTGTCCGTAGACCGCGCCGAGGACGGCGAGCTTGGCCTGGTTCCGGTCGCCGGCGAAGGCGCGGTCGGAGACGGACTGGTAGAGGTCGCTGTCGCGGCCGGCCACCTCCATCAGGCCGGGGTCGCGGGAGATCGCGGCGAGCACGCGCGGCTCCATCTGGTCGGCGTCGGCCACCACCAGCCGCCAGCCGGGGTCGGCGACCACGGCCCGGCGGATCACCTTGGGGATCTGCAGGGCGCCCCCGCCGTTGGTCACCCAGCGCCCGGTGACCGTGCCGCCGGCGAGGAACTCGGGGCGGAACCGGCCCTCGCGCACCCAGTCCTGCAGCCAGGACCAGCCGTGCGCCACCCAGATGCGGTACAGCTTCTTGTACTCCAGCAGCGGTTCGACGGCCGGGTGGTCGACGGACCGGATCTCCCAGCGGCGGGTGGACTTCACCTTGATCCCGGCCTGCGCGAAGGCCTTGATCACGTCGGCGGGCAGGTCGGGCCGCACCCGGCGGCCGAAGGCCGCGGACACCTGGTCGGCCAGCTCGGCGAGGCGGCGCGGTTCGCCCCCGCCCGCGTACCGCTCGCCGAGCAGGCCGTGCAGCAGCTCGCGGTGGACCTCGGCGCTCCAAGGCAGGCCCGCCCGGTTCATCTCGGCGGCCACCAGCATCCCGGCCGACTCGGCGGCGGTCAGCAGCCGCATCCGCTCGGGGTGGGCGGTCTTGTCGTGCCGCCGCAGCTGCTCGGCGTAGACGGCGAGCAGGTCGGGCAGGGGCAGCCGGGTGCCGGCGGGCTCGAACAGCGGGGACTGGGCGCCGGGTTCGGCCGCGCGCTGCGGCGGATCGGGCGGGACGGGGCCGCCGCGGAGGCGGGCCAGGGCGGCGGCGGCCGAGCGTGGCTCGCCGTACCGTCCCTCATGGCCCAGCAGGAGTGTTTCGGCGTCCTCGATGTCGTAGCACCGCTCCACTCGCACCCCCGTGGCGAGCAGTCGCGGGTAGACCTCGGGGGTCGACCGCCACACCCAGCGCGTCACCTCCGGGCGGCTCCGCACCGCTTCGGCGAGATCGCTCTCCCGCCGCACCGGTCCGGCGGGCAGCCCGTCCGGGCCGAGGGGGACGAGGTCCACGCCCGAGTCCTCGGCCGGTGCGAGAGCCCACCGGTCGGTCATGGAAGCGAGTGTGGCAGGGGGGTCTGACAATCGCTGTGACCTGCGGTTCTACCCCTGCTCGCCGGTTGCTTCGGTCTGCTGCTCCAGCAGCAGGGCCAGCATCCTGGCGACGTACTCCTCGACGGCCGGCTTGGTGAGGCCGAGGCCGCTCAGGACGCCCTGGCCGTTCTCGTGCTCCAGCAGGGCGAGCAGGAGGTGTTCGGTGCCGATGTAGTTGTGGCCGAGCCGGAGGGCCTCGCGGAAGGTGAGTTCCAGGACCTTCTTGGCCTCGGGGCCGTAGGGGACGAGGTCGGGGACGTCGTCCGCGGCGGGCGGCAGCGCGGCCGTCGCGGCCTGGCGTACGGAGTCCGGCAGGATGCCCTGCGCGGTGATCGCCTTCGCGGCCAGTCCGTCCGGTTCGGCCAGCAGCCCGAGGACCAGGTGCTCGGGGCGGCCCTCGGCGTTGCGGGCGGCCAGCGCCTCGTTGTGCGCGGCCATGACCACGTTCCGCGCGCGCGGGGTGTAGCGGCTGAAGCCCTGGCTGGGGTCGAGGTCGGCGGACTCCTTGGGCACGAACCGCTTCTGCGCCGCCTGCCGGGTCACGCCCATGCTCCGCCCGATGTCGGTCCAGGACGCGCCGGAGCGGCGGGCCTGGTCGACGAAGTGCCCGATCAGGTGGTCGGCAACGTCACCGAGGTGATCGGCGGCGATCACCGCGTCCTGGAGCTGTTCGAGGGGTTCGTCGTGAACCTTCTTGATCGCCTCGATGAGGTCGTCGAGGCGCACGGATACCGGGTTGTTCTGGTTGGTCGCCATAGTGTCAACCGTAGGTTGCGCCTCCCCGACTGTCAACCGGCAGTTGACAGTCCGTCCTCGTCATCCCGGCCCACTGTCCACAGCCTGTGGACGACCGCCGCCCGCTGTCGGCCGGCCGTGGCACGATCGACGGCGTGACCAGTACCGCCAGCACCGTCGAGCAGGCCTTCCGGGCCGCCCTCTACGACGACACCGACACCGGCCTCGACACGGGCGCCTCGCTGCTCGCCGCCGACCCGGCCGCCGACGCCGAACTCGCGCGGCGCGGCGAGGACTTCGTGGCGACGGCCTGGCAGCGCGGCTGGCAGCCCGCCGACGTCGTACGGCTGGTGCGGCGGGAGCTGGACGAGGCGCACGTCCGCCTGGCCGCTGCACTGATCCGGGCGCAGGCCGGGCGGGACCGTCCGCGCGGGCGCCGCTGGGCCGACCAGCTGGCGGCGCTGCCCGCCGGCCCCGACCGCATCGCCGACCGCTTCTCCCATGCCACGGCCGTCCTGGAGCTGTACCGCCTGCTGCTGCGGCTGCCCGCCCTGGAGCCCCTGGAGGAGGAGTCCCGCCGCACCCCCGGGCCGGCCGCCTCCCGCATGCTCGGCCGCATCCGCGCGCTGCTCGCCAAGGCCGAGGCGACCGGTTACCCGGAGGAGGCCGAGGCGCTCACCGCCAAGGCGCAGGAGCTGATGGCCCGGCACAGCGTCGACGAGGCGCTGCTCGCCGCCGGGGCGCCCGCGCCGGACGCGCCCGGCGCCTGCCGTATCGGGGTCGAGCCGCCGTACGAACAGGCCAAGGCGGTCCTGCTGGACGCGGTGGCCACGGCGAACCACTGCCGCGCGGTGTGGAACGAACCGCTCGGCTTCTCCACGGTCGTCGGCTTCGAGGCCGACCTGGAGGCGGTCGACATGCTCTACACCTCCCTGCTGGTGCAGGCCACGCACGCGATGACCAAGGCCGAGGCGGCCCAGCGGGCCGGCGGACGCAAACGGACCAAGACCTTCCGGCAGTCGTTCCTCGCGGCCTACGCCCACCGCGTGGGCGACCGGCTCGCGGCCGCCGCCGAGACCCAGGTGACCCGGGACCTGCTGCCGGTGCTGGCCACGCGCGCGATAGCCGTCACCGGCCGACTGGAGCGGATGTTCCCGGAGACCACCACGACCCGGCTGCGCGGGGTGAGCGACGCGGCGGGCTGGACCGAGGGCGCCCGCGCGGCGGACCGGGCGCAGGTCAGAGCCCGCCCGCGACTGGAGTGAGACTCAGTCGCCCACCTGTTGGAAGGCGCTCACCGAGGCGTCCGGCCCGCTCCCGTCGGCCTTGGCGGCGACCGGGCCGTACGTCCACGGGAAGCTGCGGTTGTTGTCCGAGCCGGGCAGGGCGATCGTCACGGTCTTGGCGGCCAGTGCGTTCCCGGCGCCGTCCTTGCCGCGCACGTAGCTGATGGAGAAGGACGCGGAGTCGCCCTTGGCCAGCTTCAGCTTCTGCGCCTTCGCGCCCTTGAGCACGGGCACGGTGGCCTTGCTGCCGTCGCCGCTCAGCACGACGGCCGGGAAGTGCTCCAGGGTGCAGGGCGCGCTCTGGTTGGTGAGGCTCACCGGGATCTCCCCGGTGTCGCCGGCGGCCGGCGCCACGCTCGCCGAGCCGATCTGCACGGAGACCCCGCCGATGTCGCAGGCGGAGCCGCTCTTGCCGTTCTTGTCCCCGCCGCTGTCGTTGCAGGCGGTCAGCAGCACGGCGGCGGCGAGGGCGGTGACGGTGAGCGGAATGGCGCGCATGAGCAGATTCCCATCGAGGTCGGGACGGTCTCCCCGCATCATGGCCCCTGCGCCCGGGGCGCGATCACGCGCCCCGGCCCGATTCACCGCTTCAGGGGTGCCTTCGCCGCTTCACGGGCGCCTGCACCGCCGCCCGCGGGCGCCGCCGCTTCCTCCCGCCGGCGCCTTCACTGCTTGACGGGGGCCGTCGGCAGCCCCGACGGCAGCTTGCCGCCCTCGGCCTTGGTGTAGGTCTCCTGGCCGGTCTTGCCCGACCAGGTCACCTTCAGTGTCGTGCCGTTGACGGAGTCGACCATGCCGGTGGTCCGCTCCTTGCCGCCGCCGGGGCAGGTCAGGTGGATCATCTGCATGCCGTCCTCGGCCCCCGCGGTCCCGTTGCACACGGTCCCGCCGGTCACGAAGACGCCGGCCTGCTTCCCGGTGACCACCAGGGCCACGATCTTGCCGTCGGCGGTGGTGATCCAGCTGCCCTGGAGCCTGGCGGAAGCGCCGGTCAGACCCGGCGAGGCCGTATCCGCGGACGCGCCCGACGAGGCGGGGGAGCCGGCCCTCGCGCCGGAACCTCCGGACTCCCCGTCCCCGGAACCGCCGCTGCACGCCGTCAGCGCCAGCGCGCCCGCCAGTCCCGCGGCCAGGGCCGCGCCCCGCACCCTCGCACTCGCAGTAGTCACCGGAAAGCTCCCTCCGCGGTAGCGGCCGGCCGCCCTCGCCGGACGGCCCGCAGCGCAAGCTACCAGGAGTTACCAGGAGGACTTCCGCACCCCGGGCAGGTATCCCCGGTGTGCCTGGTCGCGCAGGCTCACGCGGGACAGGCCGAAGGCGCGCAGATAACCGCGGGGACGGCCGTCGACCTGGTCGCGGTTGCGCACGCGCGTGGCACTGGCGTCCCGGGGCTGTCCGCGCAGTTCCCGCTGGGCGGCGAGCCGTTCGTTCTCGGGGGTGGCGGGCCGGCGGATGATCTCCTTCAGCTCGGCGCGGCGCTCGGCGTAGCGGGCGACGGTCTCCTTGCGCCGCTCGTTCTTCGCGATCTTGCTCTTCTTCGCCATCAGACCCTCACTCCCCGGGCACGGATGCGGGCGACGGCCGCCTCGACGCCGATCGCGTCCACCGTCCTGACGGCCCGCGCGCTCAGCCGCAGCCGGACGTACCGGCCCTCACTCGGCAGCCAGTAGCGCCTGGTCTGGAGGTTCGGGTCGAAGCGGCGGGAGGTGCGCCGGTGGGAGTGCGAGATGCGGTTGCCGAAGCCCGGTCGGGCCCCGGTGAGCATGCAGTGCGCGGACACGGTGACGTAGCTCTCCTCAGACGGTGATGCTAATGGAATTCATTTTCAGTAAGGTAGCAGCATGGCACGCAACGAACTCCGCCCCGTCGTCAGGCTCCGGTCCACGGCCGGAACCGGCTACACCTACGTGACCCGCAAGAACCGGCGCAACGACCCGGACCGCATGACGCTGCGCAAGTACGACCCGGCCGTCGGCCGGCACGTCGACTTCCGAGAGGAGCGCTGACCACCGTGCGCAAGGGGATCCACCCCGCCTACGGGCCGGTCGTCTTCCGTGACCGCGCCGCAAACCACGCCTTCCTCACCCGGTCGACCATGACGAGCGAGAAGACGGTCGAGTGGGAGGATGGCGCGGTCCACCCGGTCGTGGACGTCGAGACCTCCGACGTCAGCCACCCCTTCTACACCGGTACCGCGCGCGTGCTGGACACCGCCGGGCGCGTGGAGCGCTTCGAGCGCCGGTACGGGAAGCGGGGCGCGGTATGAGCCTGTCGGTGGCCGTCGTGGCCGGGCTGCACTCCGCCGCCCGCACGGCGGCCGTCGACCGGCTCCTCGCCGACGTGCCCGGGAGCGTCGCCCTCCACCACGACCTGGCGACGGCCGCCGCCGGCACGGTCGTGCGGACGGTCCGCGACCGCCACGGGACCATGTCGACGGGGGAGACGCCGCTGGTCAACGACTGCGCGTGCTGCGCGCTGCGCGAGGACCTGGTGCCCGAGCTGCGGCGGCTCGCCGACGCCGGCACGGCCCGGCTGGCGGTCGTCGAACTGTGGGACTCGGTCGAGCCCAAGGCGATGACCGAGGTGATCGCGTCCGGCGGACTGGCCGTCACGTCCGTGATCACCGCGGTCGACCCGGCGCTGGTGCTGCCGTACCTCGGCAACGGCGACGACCTCGCCGAGGCCGGGCTCGCCGCGGCGGCCACCGACCGGCGCACGGTCGCCGACACCTTCGCCCGGCAGCTGGAGTACGCGCCCGTGCTCGCCGTCGCCGACGCGCCGGAGGCCGACGACGAGGACCGCGAGCTGCTCGCGCAGCTCCATCCGACGGCCCGCCGGGTCCCGATCGGACGCGGTGGCCCGGCGGGCGCGCCCTCCCCGGGGCCGCTCGCCCGGGCCGCCCTCGCCGGGTTCGACGTGGAGGCCGCCGCAGCCGCGCAGCACCCGGCCTGCGCGCTGCTGCCCCAGGAGGCCGACGGTCACGGCGTGTCCACCCTGGTCTGGCACCGCCGCCGGCCCTTCCACCCGGAGCGGCTGTACGCGGCGCTGGAGGACCTGACCTGCGCCGCCGCGCGCAGCCGGGGCCGGTTCTGGCTCGCCGACAAGCCCGATGTGCTGCTGCACTGGGACGCGGCCGGCGGGGCGCTGTGCGTGGAGAGCGCGGGGCCCTGGCTGGCCGCGCTGCCGGACGCGGCCTGGGACGTGGTCCCGCCGGTGCGCCGGGCCGCGGCCGCCCTGGACTGGCACCCCGAGCACGGCGACTGCTGCAACCACCTGGTCTTCACCTCGCCCGGCCTCGACCGCGACGGGCTCGCGCACCTGCTGGAGTCCTGCCTGCTCACCGACGCCGAGTACGCCGCCGGGCGGGAGGCCTGGCGCAAGCTCCCGCCCGCCTTCGACACCCTGCTGGAGGTCTGATGCCCCGCCAGAGCGGCCGCGCCCCGGCCCGCCGCCGCCCCAACCCCCTGGACCAGGCGGGCGTGACCCGCATCGACTACAAGGACACCGACCTGCTCCGCAGGTTCCTCTCCGACCGGGGCAGGATCCGCAGCCGCCGGGTCACCCGGGTCACGGCCCGGCAGCAGCGCTTGCTGGCACGGGCCGTGAAGAACGCCCGGGAGATGGCGTTGCTGCCGTACTCCTCTCGCTGACGGAAGCGGTGCTCCGGCGGCGGGGCGGCCTCCCCCCGGCCGAGGCCGACGATGTCGGCCGACCCCGCCGACCGGACCGTCGACCCGACCCTGGAACATGAAGGGCGCGCTACGCGTCTCTTCCTAGGGCACGAGGGGTTCACCCGGACGACCCGGGGACATGTCCTGCCCGCTCCCGGGCAGACGCTGAAACGGCTTTCGGTAAAGCGGACGTCAAGGTTGTAACCGCAGGACCACTCCTCGTGCACGTGCATTTGCTCATGCATCCGCACGTGAACCAAGTTATGATCCGGGTCAGTTGACCACAGCATCTATGGCCTCACCAGCCAGTGCACCACCGGGGAGCGACCTGTGGACCGCGACGTCGACGGCGTGTACGGGGGGTACGACGTGTACAACGGCATGGCTGCCACGCAGCTGAACGGAGTGGCCTGGCAGAAGAGCAGGCACAGCAACTCGCAGGGTTCCTGCGTGGAGTTCGCGCGCTTGCCGGGCGGCGAGGTCGCCGTACGCAACTCGCGGTTCCCGGACGGGCCGGCGCTCGTCTACACGCGCGCGGAGATCGAGGCGATGCTCCTCGGCATCAAGGACGGCGAGTTCGACCACCTGATAACGAGCTGACGCGGGCGATCCGTCCGCGGGGACCGATGGCAACGATGTCGGACGCACCGGCATCCGCACGTGAGGAGTGGACGCGCGTAGACGCAGCGCGTCCACCGGTTCCGGACGGATCAGCCGGCCGTCGGCAGCCGGAACATCGCCCAGACCACCTTGCCCTCGAGCGTGCTCGCGAGCGGATGCCAGCCCCAGCTGTCGGCGAAGGACTCGACCAGGAACAGCCCGCGGCCCGACTCGGCGGAGAAGTCGTCCGAGTCGCGGGGGACCGGGGTCTCGTGACTGGGGTCGCGCACCCCGCACACCAGCCGCTCGCTCCACCGCATCAGGTGCAGCCGCACGGACGGCTGGTGCGCCTCGCCCCGGCACGGAGCGGACGGCACCGCGTGGCGCAGGGCGTTGGTCACGAGTTCGGAGACGACGAGACAGATGTCGTCGAAACGGTCCCCGACGTCCCACCGGTCCAGGGTGTCGCGGGTGAAGCGCCGGGCCTCGCGCACCGCCTCGTAACGGGCGGGCAGGGCACAGGAGGCGGCATCGGACACGGCCGCGGGGTCCAGCGGCGGAAGGCCCTGCCGTAACGGCTTGAGCATGGTCGATCCATTCGTCCCCATGCGAGGCACTCCCGGGAATTCGCGGTCGTTGCGATGCAGCGGTGGCGCTGCACCATGGTTTCGGATGCGCAGAGCAGATGCAAGGGCAGATGCACGTGCACGCGACCGAAATGGCCCTGCCCGTACCGCTTCTTGGCCATTTTTTCTGCCATCTTCGTGTCGATCCCGCCAGAGGTCCGGACCTCTTCCCGGTCGGGGCCCGGCAGAAACGGCCGACCTCTTTCCGTTTCCGTAACCGGGCGAGTACTGCTCGGAGTGTTTTAGTGGCAGACTTCGGCCCCTGAAGACGGTTGGGGAGGCTGGCGAACGTGAGCGCGGGAGAGCCCGGATCGGTGGTGCGGCGGATGCTGCTCGGCTCGCAACTCAGGCGACTGCGTGAAGCACGGGGGATCACGCGCGAGAAGGCCGGATACTCGATCCGCGCCTCCGAGTCGAAGATCAGCCGGATGGAGCTGGGCCGGGTGAGCTTCAAGACGAGAGACGTCGAGGACCTGCTGACGCTCTACGGCATCACCGACGAGGCGGAGCGCGAGTCGCTGCTCTCCCTCGCCCGGGAGGCCAACGTGGCGGGCTGGTGGCACAGCTACACCGACGTCCTGCCCAGCTGGTTCCCCACCTACGTGGGCCTGGAGGGCGCCGCCTCGCTGATCCGCGCCTACGAGGTGCAGTTCGTGCACGGCCTGCTGCAGACCGCCGAGTACGCCCGAGCGGTGGTCCGGCGCGGCATGAAGGGCGCGAGCGCCGCCGACGTCGAACGCCGGGTCGCCCTGCGCCTGGAGCGGCAGAAGCACCTGCTCGCCGACAACGCCCCCGAGTTCCACATCGTCCTGGACGAGGCCGCCCTGCGCCGCCCCTACGGCGACCGCGAGGTGATGCGCGGCCAGCTCCAGCACCTGATCGACATCTCCGAGCGGCCCAACGTGCGCCTGCAGGTCATGCCGTTCAGCTTCGGCGGGCACTCCGGCGAGAGCGGTGCCTTCACCATCCTCAGCTTCCCCGAGTCCGACCTGTCCGACGTGGTCTACCTGGAGCAGCTGACCAGCGCCCTGTACCTGGACAAACGCGAGGACGTCGCCCAGTACGAGCAGGCCCTGAAGGAACTCCAGCAGGACAGCCCCGGGCCCGACGAGAGCAGGGACCTGCTGCGCGGTCTGCTGCAACTGTCGTGACCGCCTCCAACTCCCTTTACTTGCAAGTAGGATGACGTCCGCTCAGGCATGCACGGATCTGGTGTCCGCTAGCGATTGAGGGATCACATGTCGTCCTACTTCACCGACCTGGCCCAGCAGTACATCGACGGCGAGTGGCGCTCGGGCACCGGCTCCTGGGACGTCATCGACTTCAATCCCTACGACGACGAGAAGCTGGCCTCGATCACGGTGGCCACGGTCGACGAGGTGGACCAGGCCTACCAGGCCGCCGCCCGCGCCCAGAAGAAGTGGGCCGAGACCAACCCCTACACCCGGCGCGCGGTGTTCGAGCGGGCCCTTCGGCTGATAGAGGACCGCGAGCAGGAGATAGCCGACCTGATCATCGCCGAACTCGGCGGCACGCGCGTGAAGGCCGGTTTCGAACTGCACCTCGCCAAGGAGTTCCTGCGCGAGTCGATCCACCTCGCGCTGCGCCCCGAGGGCAGGATCCTGCCCTCCCCGACCGAGGGCAAGGAGAACCGCGTCTACCGGGTGCCGGTCGGCGTCGTGGGCGTGATCAGCCCGTTCAACTTCCCCTTCCTGCTGTCGCTGAAGTCGGTCGCGCCGGCCCTCGCGCTCGGCAACGCCGTGGTGCTCAAGCCGCACCAGAACACCCCGATCGCCGGCGGCACCCTGCTCGCGAAGATCTTCGAGGAGGCCGGGCTGCCCGGCGGCCTGCTCAACGTGGTCGTCACCGACATCGCCGAGATCGGCGACGCGTTCCTGGAGCACCCGGTCCCGAAGGTCATCTCCTTCACCGGCTCCGACAAGATCGGCCGGCACGTCGCCACCGTCTGCGCCAGGAACTTCAAGCGCTCGGTGCTCGAACTGGGCGGCAACAGCGCGCTGGTGGTGCTGGACGACGCGGACGTCGACTACGCGGTGGACGCGGCCGTCTTCAGCCGGTTCGTCCACCAGGGCCAGGTCTGCATGGCCGCCAACCGGGTCCTCGTGGACGCCTCCGTCGCCGAGGAGTTCACCGAGAAGTTCGTCGCCAAGGTCCGGACCCTCAAGGTGGGCGACCCGCGCGACCCGGAGACCGTGATCGGCCCGGTGATCAACTCCGCGCAGGCCAACGCCGTATCGGGCACCGTGGAGCAGGCCCTCGCCGAGGGCGCCACCGCCCTGGTGCGCGGCACCACCAGCAACAACCTGGTCGAGCCGACCGTACTGACCGGTCTCCCCGCCGGCTCCCCGCTGCTCCAGCAGGAGGTCTTCGGCCCGGTCGTCTTCCTCGTCCCGTTCGACGGGGAGGAGGAGGCGGTGCGGATCGTCAACGACACCCCCTACGGCCTGAGCGGCGCCGTGCACACGGGAGACATCGAGCGGGGCGTGGCCTTCGCCAAGCGGATCGACACCGGCATGTTCCACGTGAACGACGGCACGGTCCACGACGAGCCGATCGTGCCCTTCGGTGGTGAGAAGCACTCGGGCCTCGGCCGCCTCAACGGCGAGACCACGCTGGAGGCGTTCACCACCGTCAAGTGGATCTCGGTGCAGCACGGCCGCAGCGGGTTCCCCTTCTAGGCCGTGTCCGCAAAGTCCCTCCTGCCCCGCGACACGACCTAGCCGCGCGCCGCTTCCCCGGTCCCCGTCCGGCTTTTTCCGCGCCCCGGACCATTGAGGACGGCCATTGAGGACAGCACCTGTCCTCAATGGCCCGTAGCGTCTTCGGTGTCGGGGGGAACAGCCCCGGCGAACGGACCGACGAAAGGCGGCACGCCATGGTCATGCACGTTCCGGCGGAGGCGAAGGGTGACGAGCGCGGGGCGCTGCTCGCGTTCATCGAGGAGCAGCGCGGCGGGATCCGCCGGGCGCTGCTCGGGCTGACCGAGGAGCAGGCCCGTACCCGCCCCAGCGCCAGCGAGCTGTCCCTGGGCGGCCTGCTCAAGCACGTCGCCGAGGTGGAGCAGAGCTGGATCGCCCGGGCGAAGCAGGAGCCGCCGGCGGTGCGGCGCGACGAGTCGAACTGGCACGAGACCTTCCAGCTGGTCGGCGACGAGACGGTCGCCTCGCAGCTGGCGTACTGGGCGCAGGTGGCCGCCGAGACGGAGAAGTTCATCCGGTCCGCGCCCAGCCTGGACGACACCTTCCCGCTGCCGCCGGACCCCTGGTTCCCGCCGGAGGGCCGGGTCTCGCTGCGCTGGCTCTGCCTGCACCTGATCCGCGAGACGGCCCGGCACGCCGGTCACGCCGACATCGTCCGCGAGTCGCTGGACGGCAAGACCGCGTTCGAGCTGGTGGCGCTGGAGCAGGGCGGCTCCTGGGGGCAGTGATCGCGGGGTCCTAACCTGGACCCCATGTCAGCGATCCGACTCCTCGTGCTGGGCGCGGTCCGCCAGCACGGGCGGGCCCACGGCTACCAGGTCCGGGGCGACCTGGAGTACTGGGGCGCGCACGAGTGGTCCAACGCCAAGCCGGGCTCGATCTACCACGCCCTGAAGCAGATGGCCAAGCAGGGACTGCTGCACGCGCACGAGATCGCGCCGTCCACGGCGGGCGGGCCGCCGCGGGTCGAGTACGAGCTCACCGGCAAGGGCACCGAGGAGTACTTCGGCCTGCTGCGCGAGGCGTTGGTCACCTACGACCAGCGCGGCGACGTGAAGACGGCCGCCATCGGCTTCATGGTGGACCTGCCGAGGGCCGAGGCGGTGGCCCTGCTGAAGGAACGCACCCGGCGGATCGAGGAGTGGCGGTCCTCGGTCACCGAGCACTACGTCCCCGAGGACGGCCCCGAACAGCTCGGCCACATCGGCGAGATCATGAACATGTGGCTCCACACGGCCGACTCCGAGGCCCGGTGGACCCGTGGCCTCGTCGACCGCATCGAGCAGGGCGCCTACACCTTCGCCGACGAGGGCGAACCGTTCGCCGGCCTGCTCGCCGAGGACGCGGAGGGTCAGTGATGGAACCCGGTGGCCGAGCCCTTGTCCCGGGTCAGCGGCTGCGGCTGGCGCCGTAGCTCCGGCAGCAGACGGGCCAGGTCGTCGACGAACAGGTCGGCCAGGTCGTGCGAGAAGCCGTTGCGGCACACGACCCGCAGCACGGACAGGTCCTCCCGGTTCGGCGGGAAGGTGTAGGCGGGCACCAGCCAGCCGCCCTCGCGCAGCCGCCGGGAGACGTCGAAGACGTCGTACGACGTGACGTCGTCGGCCGTGGTCAGTGCGAACACCGGAAGCTGGTCCCCGCGCGTGAGCAGCCGGAAGTCGCCGAGCTCGGCGATCCGGCCGGCGAGCGAGCGCGCCACGTCCCGGGTGGTCTGCTGCACCGCGCGGAAGCCCTCCCGGCCCAGCCGCAGGAACGTGTAGTACTGCGCGACCACCTGGGCGCCGGGCCGGGAGAAGTTCAGCGCGAAGGTCGGCATCTCGCCGCCCAGGTAGTTCACCCGGAACACCAGCTCCTCGGGCAGCGCCTCCCGGTCCCGCCACAGCGCCCAGCCGACGCCCGGGTACACCAGGCCGTACTTGTGGCCGGAGCAGTTGATCGACGCCACGCGCGGCAGCCGGAAGTCCCACAGCAGGTCCTCGTCCAGGAAGGGCGCCACCATTCCGCCGGACGCGCCGTCGACGTGCACCGGGACGTCGAGCCCGGTGAGCTCCTGGCGGGCGTCCAGGGCCGCGCACAGGTCGGCGATCGGCTCGTAGGAGCCGTCGAAGGTGGAGCCGAGGATGCCGACGACCCCGATGGTGTTCTCGTCGCACAGTGCGGCGGCGGCCTGCGGGTCCAGGTGGAAGCGCTCGCCCTCCATGGGCACCAGCCGGGCCTCCACCTCCCAGAAGGTGCAGAACTTCTCCCAGCAGACCTGGACGTTGATCCCCATCACCAGATTGGGCCGCGCGCCCGGGTACCGGTCGGCGTTCCGCTTCGCCCAGCGCCGCTTCAGCGCCATCCCGGCGAGCATGCACGCCTCGCTGGACCCGGTCGTGGAACAGCCCACCACGGCCGCCGGGTCCGGCGCGTTCCACAGGTCGGCGAGCATCGCCACACAGCGCCGCTCCAGCTCGGCCGTGCGCGGGTACTCGTCCTTGTCGATCATGTTCTTGTCCCGGCACTCCGCCATCAGCACCCCGGCCTGCGGCTCCATCCAGGTGGTGACGAACGTGGCCAGGTTCAGCCGGGCGTTGCCGTCCAGCATCAGCTCGTCGTGCACCAGCTGGTACGCCGTGGACGGGGGCAGCGGGGTGTCCGGCAGCCGGTGGGTGGGCGGGGCCTCGGCCATGCCGCCGACCGGGTTGGCCTCCCCGAAGAACGGGTTGACCGACACCGTGCGCGTCTGGTGCCGTTCGGGACCTTTGTGCAGGGCCATGGGGTGCCTCCAGAGGGGGACGGGGGTCAACGGACCGGGGTGCCGTCCGCGCACAGCTGCATCTGCGGCCGGCCGGTCACCAGCAGCCAGGCCGGCAGCGAGGCGATGCACAGCAGGGCGAGGACGGCGGGCGAGGTGACCAGGACGGCGGCGGTGAACAGGCTCACCCAGCCCTGCCGGGTGATCGCCAGGAGCACGCCGAGGACGCTGGTGGCCACGCCCAGCGAGGGATGCACGGCCGGCACGAGCGCGTGGGCGGCGAGGCCCAGGGCGGTGCCGACGAAGACCGCGGGGAAGATCCGGCCGCCCCGGAAGCCGCAGGAGGCGGCCACGAGCAGCGCGGCCAGCTTCACCACCGTCATGGTGAAGAGCTGTCCCGCCGACCAGCGCCCCGGATCGCGGGCCAGCTGCCCGAGCTCGGACAGGCCCTTGAACAGTGTGAGATGCCCGCCCAGGGCCGCGAGACCGGCCAGCAGCACCCCGCCGGCCGGAAGCATCAGCATCGGGTGTCGCAGCCGTCCCAGGGCCGTGTGGACGTGCGGGAAGGCGTAGACGGCGCACATGCCGAGCGCCGCGGCCGCCGGGGCGATCACCAGCGCGGCCAGCAGGTCCTTCCCGTTCGGGTGGCCCAGGGGCGGCAGGCCCAGGTCGAAGGTGGGGTGTGCCACCAGGGTGGTCGTCATCGCCCCGCACGCGCCGGCGGTCAGCGGGGCGAACAGGTTGTCCCACAGCCGCCCCCGCATGGGCCGCCCCGCCAGCGCCTCGGAGATGACCAGCGCCGCCGCCACGGGCGTGCCGAACAGCGCGCCGATCGTCGCGGACTCCGCCAGTACGGGCCACAGGGTGCCCGGCGTCCGGGGCATGAGACGCCCGCCGAGCCAGGCGGCGAGCCCCACGTTCACGGCGATGACCGGGTTCTCCGGGCCGAGGCTGGGCCCGCCGGCCAGCATCAGCCCGGTGGCCAGCACCAGGCCCGGCAGCACGGCCGGCGGCAGGACGGGGGAGTGCAGCGCGAGGGTGGCGGGGTCGGGACCGGCGTGGCCGGGCACCTTCCAGACCACCAGCCCCACGGCGATCCCGGTGGCGGTGAGCATGACGAACATCCACAGCACGGACCAGCGGCCCACGCCCAGCGCGTCCGGCAGCGGCCCCCACAGCAGGCGCTGGAGCTGCTCTGCCGCCGAGCTCACCCCGACGAAGACCAGGCTCGCGGCCACGCCCACGACGACGGCGGGCAGGATGAACGGCAGCAGTGCCCGTGCCGGGGCGGTCGGAGCGCTCGGGGGCACCTGCGTCGACTCCTGGGCCACGCGCTCACCATAAGCGGACGGAACGGATGCAACATCCCGAACCGAATCGGGCTTGCACCTCACCCGACGTGAGGCCGCAGCGTGGAGGCGTACCGACGACAAGGAGCGGAAAGTGAGCTACTCCGTGGGACAGGTCGCGGGGTTCGCCGGCGTCACGGTGCGCACCCTGCACCACTACGACGAGATCGGCCTGCTCGTGCCCAGCGAGCGGACGTACGCCGGCCACCGGCGCTACGGCGACGCCGACCTCGACCGGCTCCAGCAGATCCTGTTCTACCGCGAGCTCGGCTTCCCGCTCGACGAGGTCGCGGCCCTGCTCGACGACCCGGACGCGGACCCGCGCACCCACCTGCGCCGCCAGCACCGGTTGCTGACCGCCCGGATCGAGAAGCTGCAGAAGATGGCCGCGGCCGTGGAGCAGGCCTTGGAGGCACGCACGATGGGCATCAACCTGACGCCGCAGGAGCGGTTCGAGGTGTTCGGGGACAAGGACCCCGAGCAGTACGCCGAGGAGGTCGAGCAGCGCTGGGGCGACACCGAGGCGTACGCCGAGTCACAGCGCCGCGCGGCGGCCTACACGAAGGAGGACTGGAAGCGCATCCAGGCCGAGGTCGACGACTGGGGCGCGCGGTACGCCGCCCTGGTCGCCGCCGGCGAGCGGCCGGCCGGCGAGGCGGCCATGGACCTGGCCGAGGAACACCGCCGGCACATCAGCCGGTACCACTTCGAGGTCCCGTACGAGATGCACCGGTGCTTCGGCGAGATGTACGTCTCCGACGAGCGCTTCAAGGCGTTCTACGACTCCCTGGAGCCCGGCCTCGCCGAACACCTGCGCGAGGCGATCCTCGCCAACGCGGACCGGCACACCGCGTCCTGAGGTCCTGGCCCGGGGCCGGCCCCCGGTCCCGGGCCAGGACGGTACGGCGGTGGAACCCGGGGTTGCCCCGTCACGTTGATAGTTTTGTACGGCGCCCCATCGACGTGCAGCCGCCTTCACCCCTCAGGAGCCCGGACCCGTGATGACACTCGCCCTCGGCCCGAGCTGGCTGGACCCCAACTACCTGCTCGACACCTACAGCATCTGGGGCCTGCTGCTCATCGTCTTCGCCGAGTCCGGCCTGCTCATCGGCTTCTTCCTGCCGGGTGACTCGCTGCTGTTCACCTGCGGCCTGCTGATCACGTCCGGCGACCTGGACTTCCCGCTGTGGGCGGCGATCGCCCTGATCTGCCTCGCCGCGGTCCTCGGCGACCAGGCGGGCTACATGTTCGGCAGGAAGGTCGGGCCCTCCCTGTTCAACCGACCGGACTCGCGCCTGTTCAAGCAGGAGAACGTCACCAAGGCGCACGAATTCTTCGAGAAGTACGGCCCGAAGTCCCTGGTCCTGGCGCGGTTCGTACCGATCGTGCGCACGTTCACGCCGATCATCGCGGGCGTCAGCGGCATGAAGTACCGCTCGTTCCTGATCTTCAACGTCATCGGCGGCGTCCTGTGGGGCGCGGGCGTCACCCTGCTCGGCTCCTGGCTCGGCAACATCGGCTTCGTCAAGAACAACATCGAGGCGATCCTCATCCTGATCGTCCTCGTCTCCGTGGTCCCGATCGCGATCGAGTTCCTCCGCGCCCGTGGCAAGAACAAGAAGGCCGGGCAGGCCCGGCCCGAGCCCCGGCCGCAGTCCCCGCAGCAGCCCGCCCACCAGCAGCCGCAGTACCAGCAGCAGTACCAGCAGCCCCCGGTCATGGACGACGCCACGACCCGCCTGCGCCGCATCGAGCCGGAGCACCCCCAGTACCAGCAGCCGCAGCAGCAGGACTGGAACCGGCAGCAGGGCTACGACGAGTACTACGACCAGCAGCCGTACGCGCCCCAGCAGTACCCGCAGCAGCACCACCCCGAGCAGCACCACCCGCACCAGCAATACGACCAGCGGCAGTACGACCGGAACCAGTACGACCCGAACGGGCACGGCCAGGACCAGTACGGGCAGGACCAGTACGGCCAGGGTCAGTACGACCAGAACCAGTACCCGTACGACCACCGCCGGCAGTAGCAGGGGGCGCGGGGGAGCCGGACGCGCCTAGAAACCCCTGGTGCGCTTGGCGGCCCGCCGCTTCCCGGCGGAGCCCACCCGCAGGAACAGCCGGGAGATCTCCGACCCGAGGTGGACCCCGATGGCGATGGCCATCGCCAGCGACGCGGCCTTGGCCAGCGACACCAGCCCCTTGTCCACGTCGTTCTGCGCCATGGACAGCAGTCCGAAATAGGTCGCGGAACCGGGCAGCAGCGGCCCGATCGCCGCCGTCGTGTACGGCAGCGCGGAGGCGAACCGGTACCGGGACAGCAGCTGCCCGAACAGCCCCACCAGGCCCGCCGCCACGGCCGTGGAGGCCACCGGCGAGATGTCGCCCACGTAGTGCATCGCGCCGTACACCGACCAGGCGACACCCCCGTTGAGGGTCACCCAGAGCACGGTGGACCGTTCCTGCTGGAGCAGGATCGCGAAGGTCAGCGAGAGCAGCATCGAGGCCGCGATCTGGATCAGCGGCCGCTCGGAGATGGTCGGCACCGCGTCCGGATTGAGCGCACCGCCGATCTTCACGCCGAAGTACAGGACGACCAGCACGCCGACCACGATCCCGACGAAGAAGTACATGACCTCCAGCAGCCGGGCGGAGGCGGTGATGTAGAAGCCGGTCAGGCCGTCCTGCACGCCCGCCACCAGCGCCCGCCCGGGCAGCAGCGCGAACAGCCCACCGGTGATCACCGCGGAGCCGTTCACGTCCACGTGCGCCAGCGCCAGCGCCACCCCGATCGCCGCGGGCGGCATCGCGGCCACCGTGAACTGGTAGAACTCCGGCAGCCCGCGCCCGGCGCACAGCCACGCCAGCCGGTCGCCGAGCATCGCGCCCACCGCGGCCGCCACGAACACGATCACGTCACCGCCGACCAGCACGGAGGCCGCACCGGCCAGCAGCCCGCTCGCCAGGGTCAGCGCCCAGCCGGGGTACGGGTGCCGGTTGCGGCGGATCTCCGCCAGCCGCCGGTAGGCCTCCTCCAGCGAGACATGGGTCTCCGGGTCGGTCAGATCGTCCACCAGCCGGAAGACGGCCGCCAGACGCGTGTAGTCCGTGCCGCGCCGCCGTACCGTCCGGGACGCCGTGACCGGGTCCTCCACCAGGGACGGCTGGTGCGAGATCGACAGCAGCGTGAAGGTGACGTTCGGCTCGCACCGGTCCAGGCCGTAGGACCGGCACACCGCGAACATCGCGGCCTCCACGTCCTCCGCGCCCTCGCCACCGGCCAGCAGCAGCTCCCCGATACGCAGGGTCAGGTCCAGCACGCGCGGGACAGCCGGGCCGCCCTCCTCCACCCGCTGCACCGGCTCCGGCGCCGGCCGCTCGGCCACCGGCATGCGCAGCATCGTGCGCATCCGGTCCTGCCAGGGCGCGTCCTTGACCAGGCTGACCAACGGCACCCCGGTGGCCGGCGTGAACGCGGCCGGGGCGTGCTCCGCGCTGTAGGTGCTCGGCGGACTGAACGCCGACCCCTCCGGCTCGGCACTCGGCGGCTGCGGCGTCAGCAGCCCCTCCGGTACGGCGAACTCGGACGTCGTCTCCGAGTCCTCACCCTTGGGAACGTCGAGACCCCGGGGGATGGCGAACTCGGACGTGATCTCCGGGTCGTACCGCGCCTCGTCGGACCGGGGCTTCCGGTCCTCCGCCTCCGTCACCTGCACCGCTCCCTGAACGACACCTTCCGTAGGCCTCAGTATGCGCATGGGCACGCAAACGGGCCGCGCCACCCCACGCAGGGTGCCGCGGCCCGCGGAAGACAAACCGGCCGGTCAGTGGCCGCCCTGCTCCTTGAAGCGCTTGTACGACCGCTCGATCTCCACCTCGGCGTCCGTACGGCCCACCCAGTTGGCACCCTCGACCGACTTGCCGGGCTCCAGGTCCTTGTAGACCTCGAAGAAGTGCTGGATCTCCAGGCGGTCGAACTCCGACACGTGGTGGATGTCGCGCAGGTGCTCCACGCGCGGGTCCGTGGCCGGGACGCACAGCAGCTTGTCGTCGCCGCCCGCCTCGTCCGTCATACGGAACATGCCGATCGCGCGGCAGCGGATGAGGCAGCCCGGGAAGGTCGGCTCGTCCAGGATGACCAGCGCGTCCAGCGGGTCGCCGTCCTCGCCGAGGGTGTTCTCGACGAAGCCGTAGTCGGTCGGGTAGGCGGTCGAGGTGAAGAGGCGACGGTCCAGGCGGATCCGACCGGTCTCGTGGTCCACCTCGTACTTGTTCCGCGAACCCTTCGGGATCTCGATCGTGACGTCGAACTCCACCGGTGGCTCCTCCATGATCAGCACATAGTTCTGGTGGTTAAGTGTCCCTCACGCAGGTGTGTGATCGCGAAAGGGGCTGGTGGTCGTGCCAGAGCTGAGGCCTTGGCGAGCCGCGAGACCGCAGATGGAGCGGATCGCGAACGCCGTACGACCGCGTCTGGCGAGCGCCGTGACGGCCGCCGGGCCGCGCCTCGCGGGGCTGGCGAGGGCCGCCGTGCGCGTCAGGCCTGGGCACCTCCCCCGTCTCCCCCGTCCGCGGACCGGCCGGACCTGGCAGTACACCGCGGGCGCCGCCACCGCCGGCCTGGCGCTGGCCGCCGGCGTGGTGACCGTCGCCGGTCCCTGGGACGCCAGTGGTCAGCGTACGGCCGAGCGGGACCGGGCCGCCGCCCTGGAGCGGTCAGGTGGCGCAGATCACGGCCGCTCCGGGACGGCCGCCGAGGCGCCCCGGCCCGCGCCGAGCGCCGCGCCCGTCCTGGCGGGCCTGGGCGGCACCACGAGCGCCGTCGGCACCAAGAAGGCCGCCCCGGGCCCCACGGACCTCACGGGCCTCCTGAAGCCCCTCCTGGACGCTCCCGCGCTGCACGGCCCCCACGCGGCGGCCGTCGTCGACGTCACGACCGGCGCCCGGCTGTACGGCGCCGACGCCGGCAAGGCCCTCATCCCCGCCTCCACCACCAAGATCGCCACCGCGGTCGCCGCCCTGTCCGCCCTCGGCCCCGACCACCGCCTCACCACCCGCACCGCCCTCGAACCCGACACCCGGGAGCTCGTCCTGGTCGGCGGCGGCGACCCCACCCTCACCGCGCACCCCCGGACCGACGGCTGGGCCGGCCTGCGGGCGCTGGCGGCGGACACCGCCGGGGCACTGGACCGGCGCGGCATCCGCGAGATCACCCTCTCCTACGACACCACCCTGTTCACCGGCCCCGCCCTGCACCCCATCGGCGTCAACGACAACCTCGCCCCGGTCAGCGCCCTCACCGTCGACGAGGGCCGCACCGACGGGTCCGCCAGCGGCCCGGTCACCCGGGTGGGCGACCCGGCGGCGGACGCGGCGGCCAAGTTCGCGGGCTTCCTGAAGGACGCCGGCATCACCACCACGTCCCCCGGCCCCTCGAAAGCCAGCACGCGCGCGCAGACCCTCGCCACGGTCTCCTCGCCGCCGCTGTCCGCCCTGGTCGAGCGGATGCTGACCAACAGCGACAACGACATCGCCGAGGCCCTGGCCCGGCACACCGCCCTGGCCGGCGGGCAGCCGGCGAGCTTCGACGGCGGCGCCGAGGCCATCGCCACGCAGCTGCGCAAGCTGGGCCTGCCCATGGCGGGCGCCGCCTTCCACGACGGCAGCGGCCTCGACCGCGACGACCGGCTCACGGCCGACCTCCTGACCGCCCTGCTGGTCAAGGCGGGCGACCCGCACCGCCCCGGCCTGCGCCCGGTCCTCACCGGCCTGCCCGTGGCCGGTTTCACCGGCACCCTGAGCAGCCGGTACGGCGACGGCGCCGCCGGTGTCGTACGCGCCAAGACCGGCACCCTGACCGGCGTGAACACCCTGGCCGGCACGGTCGTGGACGGCAACGGCCGCCTCCTGGCCTTCGCCTTCCTGGCCTCGGACACGACCAACGCCCCGGAGGCCCAGGCGGCCCTGGACAAGGCGGCGACGGCACTGGCGGGCTGACGGCCGTACCGGGCGCCCCGCCAACACCTCCGGCACCCGCAGGCCCCATGGCCTGCCCGAAGCGGGAGCGCTCACGTACGGTTGACAGCATGACTGGCTTCGGCGGCACCGCATCTACCGGGATGGTCGACTGGAACCTCGCGGTGGCGACCGCGACACGGCTCGTGCGCCCCGGTCCCGACGTCAGCCGCGACGAGGCCAGGTCCGTCGTCGCGGAGCTGCGCCGGCACGCGAAGGCCTCGGAGGGACACGTCCGGGGCTTCACTCGTATGGGCACCGAGGACACCCACGACACCCCGGTCCTGGTCGTCGACCGGCCCGGCTGGGTCCGCGCCAACGTCGCCGGCTTCCGGGAGATCCTCAAACCGCTCCTGGAGAAGATGCAGGAACGGCGCGGCAACAACCCGGGCAGCGCGGTCCTCGGCGCCGTCGGCGGCAAGGTCACCGGCGTGGAACTCGGCATGCTCCTGTCGTTCCTGTCCTCCCGCGTCCTCGGCCAGTACGAGACCTTCGCCCCCGCCACCCGCGAGCTCCCGGCCGGCGGGAACGGCGGCGGCCGGCTGCTGCTCGTCGCGCCCAACATCGTCCACGTGGAGCGCGAACTCGACGTCGAACCGCACGACTTCCGCCTGTGGGTGTGCCTGCACGAGGAGACCCACCGCACGCAGTTCACCGCCGTGCCCTGGCTCCGGGACCACCTGGAGGGCGAAATCCAGTCGTTCTTGGCGGAGACCGACGTCGACCCGATGACCTTCCTGGAGCGCATCCGGGACGCCGCCCAGTCCCTGGCCGGCGGCCGGCCCGAGGGCGAGGAGGAGGACGGCGGACGCTCGTTCGTGGAGCTGGTGCAGACCCCCGCCCAGCGAGAGATCCTCGGCCGACTGACGGCCGTGATGTCCCTGCTGGAGGGGCACGCCGACTACGTCATGGACGGTGTCGGCCCGAGCGTCGTCCCGACCGTCGCGGAGATCCGCGAGAAGTTCCAGCAGCGCCGCGCGAAGGGTGCATCCCGCCTGGACATCGCCCTGCGCAAGCTGCTCGGTCTGGATGCCAAACTCAGGCAGTACCGGGACGGCGAACGGTTCGTACGGGCCGTGGTCGAGGAGGTCGGCGTCGACGGCTTCAACCGCGTGTGGACCTCGCCCAACACCCTGCCCACGAAGGCGGAGATCGCCAAACCGGCGGACTGGGTCGCACGGGTGCACCGCAGGCCCGAGGCGTGAACGGCGTGGGGGAGTCGTGAAAGGAATCCGGCCGACGGCAGGCGAACGCCCCTCCAATCACCCGTCCGAGGGACCGTGGGCCATGCGTAGGCGTGCAATGCTCGGGGAACGGCCCGCTTCTGTCACCATCTACACACTCTGAGTGACCGACTCGGGCTCACCCCCGGAAAAACTTCATGAAGGGAACCGGACATGGGTCCCCATCCTGCGGTCGCGGCGATACGCCTGGCGGTCCGCCGCGTCCTCCACGACATCCTGAACGACCACCAGACCTCCCGCGTGCACCCGGGCCCGCAGCCCCCCGGCGCGCAGCCGGACCGGACGGCCGAGCGGCCCCCCTCCCCGCTCGTCCTCGTCGCGTGCTCCGGCGGCGCCGACTCCATGGCCCTCGCCTCCGCCCTCGCCTTCGAGGCCCCCAAGCTCGGCATCCGGGCCGGCGGCGTCACCGTCGACCACGGTCTCCAGCCCGGCTCCGACCTCCGCGCCGACGAGGTCGCCCTGCGACTGCGCGGACTGGGACTCGATCCGGTCGAGTCCGTCGCCGTGACCGTCGGCCGCGAGGGAGGCCCCGAGGCCGCCGCCCGGGACGCCCGCTACGCCGCCCTGGACGCCGCCGCCGAACGCCACGGCGCCGCCGCGGTCCTGCTCGGCCACACCCGCGACGACCAGGCCGAAACCGTCCTGCTGGGCCTCGCCCGCGGCTCCGGCATCCGCTCCCTGTCCGGCATGGCCGCGGTCTCGGGGGCCGGCGGCCGTTACCGGCGGCCCTTCCTGCAGCTGGACCGGCAGACCGCCCGCAAGGCCTGCATGGTCCAGTCCCTGCCCGTCTGGGACGACCCGCACAACGCCGACCCCGCCTACACCCGCTCCCGGCTCCGGCACGAGGGCCTGCCCGCGCTGGAGAAGGCCCTCGGCAAGGGGGTCGTGGAGGCGCTCGCCCGCACCGCCCAGCTCTCCCGCGACGACGCCGACGCCCTGGACGCCTGGGCCCGCCAGGCCGAGGCCTCGGTGCGGGACGCCGCCGGCCTTCTGGAGTGCGCCAAGCTGTACGCCCTCCCGCCCGCCGTGCGCCGCCGGATCCTGCGCCGGGCCGCCATCGAGGCCGGTGCCCCGGCCGGCGCACTGTTCGCCCGCCACATCGAGGAAGTCGACCGCCTGATCACCGGCTGGCGCGGTCAGGGAGCCATCAATCTCCCGGGCAGGGTCGTCGCCCAGCGGCAGGGTGGCAGACTGGTGATTCGGCAAGGCTGAATCCCGACCCTCCCGGAGTGACCTCCGGCGGGCCGGGCAGCCGGGGGCCGTACATGCGGCCGGAGCCGGTGGCCGCGCACGCGGCCTCAAGTGCGGGACGACCGAAAGTGATGCGGGTGGACGCGAAAGACATGGGTGCCGACCTCCAGCAGGTGCTCATCACCAAGGAAGAGATCGACGCGAAGCTGGCCGAGCTGGCCGCGAAGATCGACGCTGAGTACGCGGGCAAGGACCTGCTGATCGTCGGCGTCCTCAAGGGCGCGGTGATGGTCATGGCCGACCTCGCCCGGGCGCTGTCCACCCCCGTCACCATGGACTGGATGGCCGTGTCCTCCTACGGCGCGGGCACCCAGTCCTCCGGGGTCGTGCGGATCCTCAAGGACCTCGACACCGACATCAAGGGCAGGCACGTCCTGATCGTCGAGGACATCATCGACTCCGGCCTGACCCTGTCCTGGCTGATCAACAACCTCGGCTCCCGCGAGCCCGCCTCCCTGAAGGTGTGCACGCTGCTGCGCAAGCCGGACGCCGCCAAGGTCGCCATCGACGTGGAGTGGGTCGGCTTCGACATCCCGAACGAGTTCGTCGTGGGCTACGGCCTCGACTACGCCGAGAAGTACCGCAACCTGCCGTTCGTCGGTACGCTCGCGCCTCACGTCTACGGCGGCTGAGCCGTCCCGGGCCGTGGGCTGAGCCACTCGGCCCAAGCCCGGTAGGACGATCGGGAACCCCAGCGGGTTCCGTTCCGTTGAAGCATGCAGAGACGGGATTCCCAGCCGTCGAATCGGCTCCGTGCGGCTTCGGGCAACATTGCTGGGGTACCGTCAGAAGAACTGTCTTATCAAACTCACTATGGCAGGAGGGACGGGGCGGCACCGCTCCGTATGGATGGACGTGAAGCGATACTTCCGTGGGCCGGTCATGTGGATCGTGCTGGCCGTCCTTGCCGTGGTCGTGTTGATGCAGGTCGTCGGCTCGTCCGGCGGCTACAAGACGGTGGACACCGGCCAGGTCGTTGCGGCGATCAATGACAACAGGGTCCAGTCGGCCAAACTGACCACAGGCGACGAGCAGACCATCAAGGTCACCCTCAAGGACGGCCAGAAGGTCGACGGCAGCTCCAAGATCCAGGCGAGCTACATCGGCGACCAGGGCGTGCAGCTCGCCGGCTCGCTGCAGACCAAGTACCAGGACAAGCAGATTCCGGACGGCTACACGGTCTCGCCGTCCAAGCAGAACCCGTTCGTCGGCGTCCTGCTCTCCCTGCTGCCCTTCGTCCTGATCGTGGTCGTCTTCCTGTTCCTGATGAACCAGATGCAGGGCGGCGGCTCCCGGGTCATGAACTTCGGCAAGTCCAAGGCGAAGCTCATCACCAAGGACACCCCGAAGACGACCTTCTCCGACGTCGCGGGCTGCGACGAGGCCGTCGAGGAGCTCCAGGAGATCAAGGAGTTCCTCCAGGAGCCGGCCAAGTTCCAGGCCGTCGGCGCCAAGATCCCCAAGGGCGTGCTGCTCTACGGCCGCCCGGGTACCGGCAAGACCCTGCTCGCGCGCGCCGTCGCCGGCGAGGCGGGCGTCCCCTTCTACTCGATCTCCGGTTCCGACTTCGTCGAGATGTTCGTCGGTGTCGGTGCCTCCCGGGTCCGTGACCTGTTCGAGCAGGCCAAGGCGAACGCCCCGGCGATCGTCTTCGTCGACGAGATCGACGCGGTCGGCCGCCACCGCGGCGCCGGCCTCGGCGGCGGTCACGACGAGCGCGAGCAGACCCTGAACCAGCTGCTGGTCGAGATGGACGGCTTCGACGTCAAGGGCGGCGTCATCCTGATCGCCGCCACGAACCGCCCGGACATCCTCGACCCGGCGCTGCTGCGCCCGGGCCGCTTCGACCGGCAGATCGCGGTCGACCCGCCGGACCTGCAGGGCCGCCTGGAGATCCTCAAGGTCCACCAGAAGGGCAAGCCGGTCGCGCCCGACGTCGACCTGTCCGCCGTGGCCCGCCGCACCCCGGGCATGACCGGTGCCGACCTCGCCAACGTGCTGAACGAGGCCGCGCTGCTCACCGCCCGCGGCGACCAGAAGCTGATCGACAACAGGGCGCTGGACGAGGCGATCGACCGTGTGGTCGCGGGCCCGCAGAAGCGGACCCGGATCATGTCGGACAAGGAGAAGAAGATCACCGCGTACCACGAGGGCGGTCACGCCCTGGTCGCGGCGGCCTCGCCGAACTCCGACCCGGTCCACAAGATCACCATCCTGTCCCGCGGCCGCGCCCTCGGGTACACGATGGTCCTGCCGGACGAGGACAAGTACTCGACCACCCGCAACGAGATGCTCGACCAGCTCGCCTACATGCTGGGCGGCCGGGCGGCCGAGGAACTGGTCTTCCACGACCCGACCACCGGTGCCGCGAACGACATCGAGAAGGCCACCAACCTGGCCCGCGCGATGGTCACGCAGTACGGCATGACCGAGCGTCTCGGCGCGATCAAGTTCGGCGGCGACAACAGCGAGCCCTTCCTCGGCCGCGAGATGGCTCACCAGCGCGACTACTCGGAAGAGGTCGCCGCGCTGGTGGACGAGGAGGTCAAGAAGCTGATCGAGACGGCGCACAACGAGGCCTGGGAGATCCTGGTCGAGAACCGGGACGTGCTCGACAACCTCGTCCTCCAGCTGCTGGAGAAGGAGACGCTGGGCAAGGAGGAGATCGCCGAGATCTTCGCCCCCATCGTCAAGCGCCCGCCGCGGCCCGCCTGGACCGGCTCCTCCCGTCGCACCCCGTCCACCCGCCCGCCGGTGCTCTCCCCGAAGGAGCTGGCACTGACCAACGGTGCGAACGGCGCGACGGCGGCGATCAGCACGGCCAAGTCGACCCCGGCGGAGTCCGCCCCGGTGACCGAGCAGTCCCCGGAGGACCGCCCGGAGCACTGACGGCGAGCTGACCGTGTTCCGGCCAACAGGGCCGGAATGGATGCCGCGCCCCCCAGGTTCTAGCCTGGGGGGCGCGGCATTTCGCATGTCCGCGGACAGAACGCGGGGTACACGCGCGTGCAAGGCACAGGAACGAGGAACCAGATGACCGACCCGGTGACGCTGGACGGCGAGGGCCGCATCGGCGAGTTCGACGAGAAGCGCGCCGAGAACGCCGTGCGGGAGCTGCTGATCGCGGTCGGTGAGGACCCGGACCGCGAGGGGCTGCGGGAGACGCCGGCCCGGGTCGCGCGGGCCTACAAGGAGATCTTCGCCGGCCTGTGGCAGCAGCCGGAGGACGTCCTGACGACGACGTTCGATCTGGGGCACGACGAGATGGTCCTGGTGAAGGACATCGAGGTGTACTCGACCTGCGAGCACCACCTGGTGCCGTTCCGGGGCGTCGCCCACGTCGGCTACATCCCGTCGGAGACCGGCAAGATCACCGGCCTGTCCAAGCTCGCCCGGCTGGTCGACGTCTACGCCCGCCGGCCGCAGGTGCAGGAGCGCCTCACCACGCAGATCGCGGACTCCCTGATGGAGATCCTGGAGCCGCGGGGCGTCATCGTGGTGGTCGAGTGCGAGCACATGTGCATGTCCATGCGCGGCATCCGCAAGCCGGGCGCGAAGACCATAACGTCCGCCGTGCGCGGTCAGCTGCGGGACGCCGCCACGCGGAACGAGGCGATGAGCCTCATCATGGCGCGCTGACCGCGCTGACCGCGCCGACCGCGCTGACCGCGCCGACCGCGCTGACCGCGCCGACCGCGCCGACCGCGCCGACCGCGCTGACCGCGCCGACCGCGCCGCCGGGCGGGGCCGGGGTTCAGGCCACCGGCTCCGCTCCCGGGCGGTTCTGGTCGTCGTCCTCCGGGAGCTTGCACACCCGCTCCAGGAACAGGGCGGCCGCTATCACGCCGAGACCGGCCAGCACCGAGAGACCGGCGTAGATCGCCTGGTCCCGGCGGGCCGGGATGTCCAGCAGCTCCAGCAGGAAGACGCCTGTGCCGCCGTACATGCCGGAGACGAGGGCGGCGACCAGGGCGCTGGCCTGACCGAAGACGACCGCGCGGGCGGCCATCAGCGGGTCGACGCCCTTGGCGCCGGGCCGGCGCTCGCGCTGGGCCTTCAGCCGGGCGCGCAGCGAGAGCGCCGTCGACAGCAGGACCACCGCGATCAGCGCGAGGACGACCGGAGCGGCCAGGGGGACGCTGGGGAGGGTCCCGATCGAGTTCCAGAGGCGGGCGCCCGCCCAGGACAGGACGCCGGCCACGACGAACACGCCCGCCAGCACCCTGATGCGCAGCTCTCTCACGGTGTCCCTTCAGTTCCCCCGGACCGTCCCGGGTCGCTCCGCCCGGGCCGCCCCGGAGGGACGGTGGTCGTCGTGGTCTTGATCCGTCTCGACCTTAACGACTACTCGGGCAGCCGGAGTTCCAGGTCCGCGCGCGGCGCCACACCCTCACGGGTGACGCCGGACAGCAGATCGGCCACCGTACCGCGGCCGGGGAGCTGTGCCTGGGGGTCCACGTCGTGCCAGGGCGCGAGCACGAACGCGCGCTCGTGGGCGCGCGGGTGGGGCAGGGTGAGGTGCGGGTCGTCCGAGGTGACGTCGGCGTAGGCGACGATGTCGACGTCCAGCGTGCGCGGGCCCCAGCGCTCGTCCCGGACGCGGTGGAAGGCCTCCTCGACGGCGTGCGCCCGCTCCAGCAGGGAGGAGGGCGGCAGGGTGGTCTTGAGGACCACGACCGCGTTGAAGTACGACGGCTGGCTGCCGGGCTCGACGCCCCACGGCTCGGTCTCGTACACCGGGGAGACGGCCTTCACGCGGACGCCCGGGGTGTCCTCCAGGGCGTCGACGGCCCCCTGGAGGGTCTCCAGGCGGTTGCCGAGGTTGGAGCCGATGGAGATCACGGCCCATTTGGGGTTGCTGAGCGTCGTGTCGGCGGCGTCCACCTGCTCGACGACCGAGGCGGGCACCGGCTGGACGGTCGGGTCGCTGTGACCCTGGCGGAAAGGTCGGGTCATACTCGGCTCCGGGTGATGGTGACGGTCACGTCGTCGAAGGGGACGGTGATCGGGGCGTCCGGCTTGTGCACGCACACCTCGACCTCCTGGACCCCTTCGTGCTTCAGGCAGGTCCGGGCGATCCGCTCGGCGAGGGTCTCGATGAGGTCCACCGGCTCGCCCTCGACCACGGCCACGACCTCCTCGGCCACGATGCCGTAGTGCACGGTCTTCGCCAGGTCGTCGTCGGCCGCGGCCGGCCGGGTGTCCAGGCCGAGGACGAGGTCCACGATGAAGGTCTGGCCCTCCTCGCGCTCCTTGGGGAACACACCGTGGTGCCCGCGGGCCTTGAGGCCGCGCAGCGCGACACGATCCACGCGAATCACTCCTGCAATCGTCGGGAAGGACCGGCCCGTACCGCGTGCGGGCGGCACACCGGCCTCAGACGAATCTACCTGCGGGCACCGACAGAGCCGGGCCGCGGGGGCGTGGGCGCGGTTCGCTCCCCGGAGGGTTCACCGGGTGTTTCCCCCGGGGAACCCGGCCCTGTCATGGGCTGGTAGCCGCTCCTACCCCGGGGTAGGTGATTCCAACCACTCCCCGGACCGGATCCGCGTACCCGAGCCTCGGGTCAGGCCAGGGGGTCGTCGTCCGGGTTGACGCCGTTCACGTGGTTCTCGTCGTCGCTCTCGTCGGTCTCGGCCAGCACCGGGGAGGCGTGGTGGGACCACAGCTTCCAGCCGGAGGGGGTGCGCCGGAACACGTTCGTGGCGACGACGAGCTGGCCGACCAGCGGGCCCAGTTCCGCGCCCTCCTCGGCGGGGCCGCCGCTCAGGATGTTCTCCGTGCAGGTCACCAGCGCGGTGTCGCCGGTCACCGAGACGTGCACGTCGGTGAGGAAGAACTGGATGTAGTCCGTGTTGGCCATGATCAGCGCGTACGACCGGAGGACCTCGCCGCGGCCGGTGAGTACCGGCCAGCCCGGGTGCACGCAGGAGATCACGCCGGAGTCCGCGGGGTCGTGGTAGGTCTCGTCCACGCCCAGGTCGGCGGGGGTCAGCCAGAGGGAGGAGACCTCCTCGAAGTCGCCGCGTTCGAGTGCCTCGTAGAAGGCGGTGTTGGCGGCCTCCACCTGCTCCACGTCGGTATGGGGGGCGCTCACCGCTCTGCTTCCGCTCGGCGCTCGCCGTCCGTCCCGCGCGCGGGGTCCGCCGCGCGCGCCTGCTCCACGGCCCGTGCGACGCGTACCGCGTCCGCCGTGGCGCGTACCTCGTGGACGCGCACCGCCCAGGCGCCGGCGTGTGCCGCCAGCGCGGAGACGGCGGCGGTGGCCGCGTCGCGCTCCCGGGCCGGCGGGGGCGCGCCCTCCGGTCCGGCGAGGACCCGGCCGAGGAACCGCTTGCGGGAGGCGGCGACCAGCAGGGGGTGGCCGAGGGCGCGCAGCCGGTCCAGGTGGGCGAGGAGCGCGAGATCGTGCTCGGCCTGCTTGGAGAAGCCCAGGCCGGGGTCGACGACGACGCGGTCCGGGGCGATGCCGCCGGCCAGGACGGCCTCCACGCGCGCGTGCAGTTCGTCCACGACCTCCCCGACGACGTCCGCGTAGACCCCCGCGACGTTGCCGCCCTGGAGGAAGCCGCGCCAGTGCATGACGACGAAGGGGGCGCCCGCCTCGGCGACCACCGGGATCATCGCGGGGTCGGCGAGGCCGCCGCTGACGTCGTTGACGAGGGCGGCGCCGGCCGCGAGGGACTGTTCGGCGACGGAGGCGCGCATGGTGTCGACGGAGACGACGACTCCCTCGGAGGCGAGGCCGCGCACCACGGGGATGACCCGCCGCAGCTCCTCGGCCTCGTCCACGCGCGTGGCGCCGGGCCGGGTGGACTCCCCGCCGACGTCGACCAGGTCCGCGCCCTCGGCGACGAGATCCAGGCCGTGCTTGACGGCGACGGTCGTGTCGAACCAGCGGCCGCCGTCGGAGAAGGAGTCGGGGGTCACGTTCACGACCCCCATGACCGCGCACCGGTCCCATGCCGGAAGGTCGGCCACTCGGCCGCGCCCGCTGAGGTTGTTCATACGTTCAGCGTAGGCCCCGGCGGATGGCGGGAACGCGCGGCGGCCCGGGCGGAAGCCCCCGGGCCGGAGGGGGAGGGGCTTCCGCCCGGGCCGGTCCCCGGGGCGTACCATCCGGCGCGTCCGCGGCTCAGGCCGCTCGGACGTCCCGTTCGGTCACGGCGTGCGTGCACGGGCGTCCCGCGGCGGCCCTGCGCCGGCGCAGGAAGCGCGGCATCGGCAGTGCGACGTTGACGAAGCCCTCGGCCTGCATGGCGGCGAAGCCGATGCGGGGCAGGTCGGCGGAGGCCCGGTAGACCACGAACCGCGGCTCCCAGCGGGGCTGGAACTTGGCGTTGAACTTGTACAGCGACTCGATCTGGAACCAGCGCGAGAGGAACACCAGCAGTCCGCGCCAGGCGCGCAGCACCGGACCGGCGCCGATCTTCTCGCCGCGCGCGAGGGCCGAGCGGAACATCGCGAAGTTCAGCGAGACCCGGGCGATGCCGAACCTCGGGGCGGCCTGCAGGGCGGCGACGATGAGCAGTTCGTTCATGCCGGGGTCGGCGCTGCGGTCACGGCGCATCAGGTCCAGCGAGGCACCGTCCGGGCCCCAGGGCACGAAGTGGAGGATTGCCTTCAGGTCGCCGTAGTCGCCCGGCTCGTCGTCCTGCTTGTGGGCGGTGGCGATCAGGCAGTCCCCGTCGGAGGGGTCGCCGATGCGGCCGAGCGCCATGGAGAAGCCGCGCTCGGTGTCCGTGCCGCGCCAGTCCTCCGCCGCCCGGCGGATCCGCTCCAGCTCGGCGTCGCCGAGGTCACGGATGCGCCGGACCCGGGTTTCGTAGCCGGCCCGCTCGATGCGCTTGACCATCTGGCGCACGTTGCGCATCGCGCGTCCGGCGAGTGAGAAATCCGCCACGTCCACCACCGCCTCGTCACCCAGTTCCAGGGCGTCCAGGCCGGTCTCGCGGGTCCATACCTCGCCGCCCGTCTCCGAGCAGCCCATGACCGCGGGCGTCCAGGAGTGGGCCTTGGCCTCGTCCATGAAGCGCTCGATGGCGCCCGGCCAGGCCTCGACGTCCCCGATGGGGTCGCCGCTGGCGAGCATCACGCCGGACACGACCCGGTAGGTGACCGCGGCCTTGCCGCTCGGGGAGAACACGACCGCCTTGTCGCGGCGCAGCGCGAAGTGGCCGAGCGAGTCGCGCCGGCCGTGCTTCTCCAGCAGCGCGCGCAGCCGGGACTCGTCCTCCTCGGTGAGGCGCGCGGCCGGGTGCTCGGGCCGGAAGGCCAGGTAGATGGTGGTGGCCGCGGTGATCCAGCCGAGGGCGCCGAGGGAGAACGCGACCGTCCAGGAGGTGTTGCCCTGGTAGTCGACCGGGCCCTCGAAGCCGAACAGGCCGTAGATGACGTGCGTCAGCCGGTCGGCCAGGCTCGGGTCGCCGATCGTCCGGTTCGGGTGGACGCTGACGATGACCAGGCCGAGGGCGACCGAACCGGCGCTCATCAGGACGAAGTTGGCGAGCGCGCGCCACCTGCTGCGCGGGTCCGGCAGCGCCTCGAACTGCTGCCGGTGGCGCAGCAGCGGCACCAGCAGCGCGACCGCGATGAGCACGCCGACGACCGAGTGCCGGTAGGCGAACTGCGCGGCGGCGCCCGCCGGGAGCAGTGCGACCGCGGCCCGCCAGGCCCGGCGCTTGCGCCGTTTGAGCCCGTGCGCGAGCAGCAGCAACAGCACGCCCGAGCTGAGCGAGAGCGCCGCTGCGAAGGGGCCGAACGAACCCGGCAGCACCTCCGCGATAGCGTGCATACGGCTGTGCCGGAAGCGCGGGAAGACGCCCGCGGCGATGTCCAGGACGCCGACGATGGCGGCGGCCCGGCCGACCAGAGCGGGAACGGCCTCGGGACGCGGGCCGCGCAGTATGCGCCGCGCCCGGCTTGATCGGCCCGGAACCCCGCCCGACATTTCCCCATCTATCCTGACAGACATCGCATCCCGTAGTTCTGCGAGAGACCTTGGACCCGGGCCCGATCGGGCTTCCGGCGACATTGCGCCCTCTAGGACGGTGTCTCGGGGAGAGAGGTTCACTCCCCACCGGAAAGTCGGGTCAAAGGCCAAGGAAAGCCCCGGGCAAGCCCGCGTGACGAAGTGCGCGCGGGAGCGGGCGGAAAGCGCAGGCAGGAAACAGCCATGGGTCTCACGAGCAACAAAGTGCTGGTGCTGGCGATTCTGATCGCCGTCGTGCTGTTCATCGGCACGGTGTGGCTGTGGCCGCGGCTGGCGCGCCGGAACTGGCGGGCCGTCAGCGGACGGGTCGGCCTGCTGCTGTCCACCCAGCTGGCACTCTTCGCCTCCGTCGGGCTCGCCGCCAACCAGGCGTTCGGCTTCTACGCCAGCTGGGCCGACCTGCTCGGCAAGGAGACCGACCAGGGTGTGGTCATCGACCACGCGGCGCACGGCGGCACCGGCGGTCCGCTCCAGGTGGTCTCCACCTCCGAGGTGCCGGGCGTGCGCGCCACGCGGCCGGCGATAGGCGGGCAGATCCAGAAGGTGGACATAGTCGGCCGCAAGACCCACATCGTCACGCCCGCGTACGTGTACCTGCCGCCGGAGTACTTCCAGCCGCAGTACCGCACGCGTACGTTCCCGACGGCGGTCGTGCTGACCGGCTACCCGGGCACGGCGCGGTCGCTGGTGGACAAGCTGAACTACCCGAGCACGTCGCAGCGGCTGACCAAGGAGGGGCGGATGCAGCCGATGATCCTGGTGATGCTGCGCCCGACCGTGGCGCCGCCCCGGGACACGGAGTGCGTGGACGTGCCGGGCGGGCCGCAGGCGGAAACGTTTTTTGCCAAGGATCTGCCGGACGCCGTCCTCTCGCACTACCGGGCCGGCAAGCGGCCGGGCAGCTGGGGCGTCATCGGCGACTCCACCGGCGGCTACTGCGCGCTCAAGCTCGCCATGCACCACCCCTACGTCTACGCGGCCGGCGCGGGCCTCTCGCCGTACTACAAGGCGCCGATCGACCCCACGACCGGTGACCTCTTCCACGGCGACAAGAAGCTGCAGAACCGTGCCGACCTGTTCTGGCTGCTCCAGCACGAGGAGGCGCCGGACACCGCGCTGCTCGTCACCAGCAGCAAGATCGGCGAGCACAACTACAAGGCCACGACGAAGTTCATAGAGCGGGTGCAGGCCACCAACCTGACCCGGATCTCGTCGATCATCCTCGAAAGCGGCGGCCACAACTTCAACACCTGGCGGCGCGAGATCCCGCCGACCCTCCAGTGGATCAGCGGGCGGCTCAGCGACCGCTGAGCGGACGGGACCCTGACGCCCTGTGAAGCCCGAGGTGTGGCCGGGTTTTTACGATGCGTGGGCACATGATTCGCCTACGCGCGGTAAGTTTCTGGCCATGCCACGTGGACGCCACCGCCATTCCCCTCCTTTGCACCGGCTGTTGCCCCCGTCGGCGATCGCCGGCGTCTCCGTCGTCTGCGCGCTGGGTCCCTGGGTGTTCTCCGAGGCCACCGTGGTGCGCGCACTGGCCGCGGCGGCCGCCGCCACAGCGGTCGTCGGCGCCGTCGTGATGCGCCGCTGGGACGCGCAGGCCGGCAAGCAGGTCGCCGAACTCACGCGCGCGCGTGCCGGCGACGAGTGGCGGTTCGAGGAACGGGTCGCCGAACTGGAGACCGACCTGGAGGAGTCCCGCGAACTGCGCGCCAAGCTGGAGCAGCGGCTGCGCGCCAAGCGGGCCGAGCTGGCCGGCCTGCGCAACGAGCACGCGGCCCTGCTGCGCCGGTACGCCACCGCGGAGACCGAGCGCGCCAGCGCCCTGGAGGGACGGCGGCTGCTGGAGCTCGAAGCCGGGGTTCCCGAGCCCTCGTCGGCGCCCGCCCTGCCGCCCGCGCGGAGTTCCGAGCCGGAGACGGCCGGCACCGAGGTCCCTGCGGCCTCGGCGGCCTCCGAGGACGAGCCGGCGGCGTACGCGGTGTTCTCACCCGAGGGCGCTCAGCTCTACCTGCAGGCCTTGACGGCCCTGGTCCGGTTCGGCCGGGGGACTCCGGGCGAGCCCGAGCCGGAGCCCGAGCCCGAGCCCGACGGCGGGGCCGAACCCGTGGCCGACGCCGAGGCGGAGGGCGTCGAGGCGTCCGACGCCGAGCCGGACCAGGTGGAGGCCGGCGAGCCGCAGGCCGCGCTGCCCGAGCCCGCCGAGGCGGACGCGGACGCGCGTGCGGATGCCGACGCCGACGCCGTGGCCGACGCACCGGAGGCTCCCGCGGAGCACGAGTCCGGGGCGCGGGCCGACGCCGAGGAAGAAGGCGCCGCGGAGACCGTGACGGACGGCGCGGACGCCTCCCGGGCGGTCGAGGCCGCCGCCCCCGCGGGGCAGCCGCCCGCCGGGCACTTCACGGTGCCGACCGCGGTGGCCGTCGTACCGGCGCCGCCCGCGCGGCGGCCGGTCGTCGAGGGCGGGTTCGACTTCTTCGGCACCCAGAAGGACACGCCGAAGGCCACGCTGGACTCCGTGCAGAACGAGGACCTCGCCGACGTCGTCGGACCCGAGGCGCTCGCCGTGCACAAGGCGGAGGCCGAGGCGGGCTTCAAGCCCGCCGACGCGCGGTCCCGGGAGGTCGGCCAGGTCATCGACCTGACGGCGCACGACGAGACCGAACAGATCGACGTCCAGCGGCTGCGCAGCGCGGCTTCCTGAGCCACCGCCGGCCGTACGCACCGGGCCCGGTCTCCCCCGCGGGGAG
>NZ_JBEYXJ010000064.1:0-48687 GCF_040645015.1 Streptomyces sp. NPDC046881
CCGAGCGCGCCGGGGGCACCGCCGGCCATGCCGTACGGGGGCACGCGGCGGTGCTGGGAGAGCGTGGAGACGGTCATCGGTTCGAGGAACCGGATGCGGCGGACGGCTCCGTCGCCGCCGGGCCACCGCCCGGCGCCGCCGCTGCCCCGCCGTACGGCGAACTCCTCCAGCCGGACCGGAAGCCGCCACTCCAGGACTTCCGGGTCGGTGAGCCGGGAGTTGGTCATGTGGGTCTGGACCACGTCGGCACCGGGGAAACCGTCACCGGCCCCGGACCCGGAGGCGACGGTTTCGTAGTACTGGTGCCGGTCGTTGCCGAAGGTGACGTTGTTCATGGTGCCCGACCCCTCGGCCTGGACGCCGAGCGCCGCGTAGAGCGCGCCGGTGATGGCCTGGGAGGTCTCGACGTTGCCGGCGACGACGGCGGCGGGCGGCTCGGGCGCGAGCATCGAGCCGGCCGGCACGATGATGTCCAGGGGGCGCAGGCACCCGTCGTTGAGCGGGATGTCGTCGGCGACCAGCGTGCGGAAGACGTAGAGGACGGCCGCGTCGACCACCGCCAGGGGCGCGTTGAAGTTGGTGGCGAGCTGCGCGGAGGTGCCGGTGAAGTCGATGGTCGCCCGGCGCTCGGTGCGGTCGACGCGCACCCGCACCCGGATGACGGCACCGGAGTCGGTCTCGTAGGCGTACTCACCGTCGTCCAGGGCGTCGATGACGCGGCGCACGGCCTCCTCGGCGTTGTCCTGGACGTGCCGCATGTAGGCCTGGACGACGTCGAGGCCGAACTCCTCGATCATGCGGCGGACCTCGTCGACGCCCTTCTGGTTGGCGGCGATCTGGGCGCGCAGGTCGGCGAGGTTGGTGCGCGGATTGCGGGACGGGTACGACGCCTCGGTGAGCAGCCTGCGGGTCTCCTCCTCGCGGAAGCGGCCGTTCTCGGTGAGGAGCCAGTTGTCGAAGAGGACGCCCTCCTCTTCGATGGTGCTGCTGTGGGCGGGCATGGAACCGGGGGCGATGCCGCCGATCTCGGCGTGGTGACCGCGTGAGGCGACGTGGAAGAGGATCCGTGGCTCACTCCGCGTGTCCGTGCCCCGGTCGGTGTCGAAGACGGGGGTGATCACGGTGACGTCCGGGAGGTGCGTGCCGCCGTGGTACGGGTCGTTGACGGCGTAGGTGTCGCCCGGTCGCATGGCGGAGCCGCGGCGGCGGACGATCTCCTTCACGCTGGTGCCCATGGAGCCCAGGTGGACGGGGATGTGGGGGGCGTTGGCCACCAGGTTTCCGTCCGGGTCGAACAGGGCGCAGGAGAAGTCCAGCCGCTCCTTGATGTTGACGGACTGGGCCGTGGACTCCAGCCGCGCCCCCATTTGTTCGGCGATGGACATGAAGAGGTTGTTGAAGACCTCAAGGACAACCGGATCGACTTCTGTGTCGAGATCGGAACTCTGCGTAATCGCCGCGCGTTCCATGAGCAGATGCCCGTCATCGGTCGCGGCGGCCCGCCAGCCGTCGTCGACGACGGTCGTCGCGCCGGCCTCGGTGATGATCGCCGGGCCGGTGACGGTCTCGCCGGGAGGGAGGGCCTCCCGGCGGTGGAGGGGTACGTCGCGCCAGGCGCCGCCGGTGTGGAGACGGACGGTGCCGGGCGCATCGGAACGGCCCTCGTACGGGGCGAGGGCGGAGAGATCGGGGGGTGCGGTGATGCCGGTGGCTTCGACGGAGAGGGCTTCCACGACGACGGGCCGGTCGAGTGTGAAGGAGTACGTGGCGCGATGACGTTCTTCGAAGGCGTGCCTCATGGCGTCGGGCTCGCCCAGCGCGACGGTGAGAGTGGTGTCGGTGCCGTCGTAGCGGAGCTGGGCGCGGCGGGTGACCTGGATGCGGTCCTCCGGGACGTCCTCGGCGACGAGTTCGGCGCGGGCGGCGGTCTCCAGGTCGTCGGCCGTCGTGCGGACGCCGGGCATGGCGGCGGCTTCCAGGGGCGCCTCCACGGACTGCTCGCGCATGGCCGTGGTGTCGGCGAGGCCGATGCCGAGCGCGGAGAGCACGCCGGCCATGGGGGGTACGAGGACGGTGCGGATCCCCAGCGAGTCGGCGACCCCGCACGCGTGCTGGCCGCCCGCGCCGCCGAAGGTGGTCAGGGCGTAGCGGGTGACGTCGTGGCCCTTCTGGACCGAGATCCGCTTCACGGCGTTGGCGATGTTGGCGACGGCGATCTGCAGGTAGCCCTCGGCCACCTGCTCGGGGGTGCGGTCGTCGCCGGTGCGTTCGTGGATCTCGCGCGCCAGGGCGGTGAACCGGTGGCGGACGAGGCCGGCGTCCAGCGGCTGGTCGCCGTCGGGCCCGAACACGGCGGGGAAGTGGGCGGGTGGGATACGGCCGAGCATCACGTTGGCGTCGGTGACGGTCAGCGGGCCGCCGGCGCGGTAGCAGGCGGGGCCGGGGGCGGCACCTGCCGAGTCGGGGCCGACACGGTAGCGGGAGCCGTCGAAGTGCAGGACGGAGCCGCCGCCGGCGGCGACGGTGTGGATGTCCAGCATGGGGGCGCGCAGCCGGACGCCCGCGATCTGTGTGGTGAAGACCCGCTCGTACTCGCCGGCGAAGTGCGAGACGTCGGTGGAGGTGCCGCCCATGTCGAAGCCGATGACGCGGTCGAAGCCGGCGCGCTGGGACATGCGGGCCATGCCGACGATGCCGCCGGCCGGCCCGGAGAGGACGGCGTCCTTCCCACGGAACTGCCCGGCTTCCGTCAGCCCGCCGTTCGACTGCATGAACATCAGCCGCACGCCCCGCAGTTCGTCGGCGATGTGCCGCACGTACCGGCGCAGCACGGGCGAGAGGTAGGCGTCCACGACGGCGGTGTCCCCGCGCGGGACGAGCCTCATCAGCGGGCTGACCTCGCTGGACAGCGAGATCTGCGGGAAGCCGATGCGGGCGGCGAGCTCGCCGACGGCGCGTTCGTGGCCGGGGTGGAGGTGGCTGTGCAGGCAGACGACGGCGATGGCGCGGATGCCGTCGTCGTAGGCCTCCTGGAGCGGGCCGGCCAGGGCCTCCAGGTCGGGGGCGCGCAGGACGGTGCCGTCGGCGGCGACGCGTTCGTCCACCTCCACGACCCGTTCGTGGAGCAGCTCGGGCAGCACGATACGGCGGGCGAAGATGCGAGGGCGGTTCTGGTAGGCGATGCGCAGGGCGTCGCGGAAGCCGCGGGTGACGACGAGGAGGGTGCGCTCGCCCTTGCGTTCCAGCAGGGCGTTGGTGGCGACCGTGGTGCCCATGCGGACCGCCTCGACGGGCTCCTGGGAGGCGCCGAGGAGTTCGCGTACGCCCGCGACGGCGGCGTCCGCGACGGCGGTCCCCCCGCTCGGGCGAGGCCGGGAGCCGGAGCGAGTGGCACTGTCGGACAGGACCTTGTGCATGAGCAGCCGGCCGTCCGGGCGACGCGCGACGATGTCGGTGAAGGTGCCGCCTCGGTCGACCCAGAACTGCCAGCCAGTCACGTCACTACCCCGCTTCCGCGCCGGTCACAGCGCCCGGAGGCCGTTGATCACGTCGCGCAGAATACTCTCGTCCGGGAGCTCGGCCGGGGGGACCGGCCGGGTCACATGGACGAGTTCCGCGTGCACCAGGTCGCCGATGAGGACGCGGACCACACCGATCGGCAGGTCGAGTTCCGCGGCGAGTTCGGCGACCGACTGCGGTGCGTCCCGGCAGAGACCGACGATCTCCACGTGTTCGGGGGACAGTGTCGGGTCCGATTCCGGATCGCCGGTGCCGGGCTCCGCGACCACCACCGCGATCAGGTCGAGGCGGTGCTGACCCGCACTCGTGGTGCGGCCGCGCGTCATGGCGTACGGACGGACGACCGGCCCGGCTTCGTCGTCGAACCAGTGCTTTCTTGTCTGACCGTCTGCGCTCATGCCATCCCACTACCCGCCTGCGGGCAGATCGGTGCGCGGGGCGGTGCCCAGATGCACGCCGACCCGCTTGACCAGCAGCGTCATCTCGTAGGCGACCTGTCCGACGTCGGAGTCGGCGTCCGAGAGGACGGCGAGGCAGCTGCCGTCCCCGGCGGCGGTGACGAAGAGGAAGGCGTCGTCCAGCTCGACCACCGTCTGCCGGACGCTGCCTGCCTCGAAATGGCGGCCCACGCCCTTGGCGAGGCTGTGGAAGCCGGACGCCACGGCGGCCAGATGCTCGCTGTCCTCCCTGGTCAGGTCCTTGGACACCCCCGTCGGCAGTCCGTCGCCGGACAGGATGACGGCCTTGCGGATGCTGGCGACCCGGTCGACCAGGTCGTCCAGGAGCCAGTTCAGCTCGCCCTTGTTCGTCGCCGTGTGGCCGGTCGCCTTCGGTGCGGTCATCGACCGTCCCCCTTAGTCGTTCCTCGTGCTGTGCCGTTCCGGGCCCCGTCGCCCTCGGCGTTCTCCTCCCGGCCGCGCTGCCAGCCGCGCTGGAGCGAGGCCATCCGGCTGCGGACCTCTTCGGCATCGCGGTCGGCGGGAGCCTCCGCCCGCCCGGCGCGCCGGTCGGTGTCCTGCTTGAGCTGGGGGGCCAGGTTTGCCTGGCGTACCCGCCGGGGCAGCGCGCCGACGGCCGGTTCGGGGGTGTCCCCGGCGGGTGCGGTGGTGCCGCCGCGTGACGTGTCCGCCGGAGCGGCGGCGCCGGGTGCCCCGGGCCGGGTGCGCCTGGGCAGTGGCGGGGCCCCGGGTGCCGGGTCGGCGCTCGCGGCCGGGGTGGCGGCACGGTCCTCGGCCCGGCCGGTGAGGTCGCTGGGGCGCCGGGAGGCGCTTCCGCGGCGGCGCGCGGGCAGCGGGGCCAGTCCGCCCGTGTCGGAGCGGCGTGGTCCGGCGGAGGGGCCGGGGTCCGGTTCGCCGCGGCGGGGCCGTTGGTCGCTGACGGGCTTGCCGTGCGAGCTGACCAGTTTGGGGGTCTGCCGCCGTGGCGGGGGTACGGCCCCGCGGTCTCCGGCCTCCTCGCGCGACAGCCGGTCGGCCGGTCCGCCGGCTTCCTGCTCGTCGTCCTCCGGCTGGGGTCGGCGGGGGCGGAACAGGCCGCCCCGCTCGCTGTCCTCGTCCGGGAGAGCGCCGGGGAAGTCGTCCAGCGCATCGAGATCGACGGGCGCCTCCAGCTCGACCGGGCCGTCCAGCAGGGAGGTCGGCAGGCCGGGCAGCTGCAGCGGTGCCGGGGACCGCCCACCGGCGCGGCCCACGACCTCGGTGCCCGTCGCCGAGCGATCCCGGTCGAGCCGGAAGCCGATGCCGTTCGTGTCCGGGACGTCGTCGGTCAGCAGCGCGTCGGGGATGAACACCACCGCGGTGGTGCCGCCGTACGGCGACGGCTGGAGGGACACCCGCACGTTCTGGCGCTGGGCGAGGCGGCTGACCACGAACAGGCCCAGCCGGTCGGTGTCGGAGAGTTCGAACTCGGGGGTCTCGGCGAGGCGCAGATTGGCGTCCAGGAGCGCTTCGGCCGTCATGCCCAGACCCCGGTCGTGGATCTCCAGGGTGAAGCCGTTGGCGACGCGCTCGCCGAGGACCTGGACGGCGGTGTGCGGCGGCGAGAAGACGGTGGCGTTCTCCAGGAGTTCGGCCACGAGGTGGGTGAGGTCGGCGACGGCGGGCCCGGTGACGGCGACCCGCGGCAGACGCCGGACCTCGATGCGCTCGTAGTCCTCGACCTCGGCGACGGCGGCGCGGACGACGTCCATCAGCTGCACGGGCCGGCGCCACTGCCGGGAGGGCGCGGCACCGGAGAGGATCACCAGGCCTTCAGCGTGCCGACGCATACGGGTGGTGAGGTGGTCCAGGCGGAACAGGTCGGCGAGTTCGTCGGTGTCCTCGGTCCGGCGCTCCATGCTGTCCAGCAGCGTCAGCTGCTTGTGCAGCAGCACCTGGCTGCGGCGGGCGAGGTTGACGAAGACCTCGGAGACACCGGCCCGCAGCTCGGCCTGTTTGACGGCGGCCTCGACCGCCGCGCGCTGAAGGGTGTTGAGGGCCTGCCCGACCTCGCCGATCTCGTTCTTGTCGTACTCCAGGCGCGGCACCTCGGTCTCGATGTCGACCTGTTCTCCCGCGGACAGCCGGCGCATCACGCTGGGCAGCCGGACGCCGGACGCCTCGTGCGCCTCCAGCCGCAGCTGGCGCAGGTCGCGGATGAGGGTGCGGCCGACCCGGATGGAAAGCACGACGGACAGCAGCAGTGCGACCAGTCCGAGGACGCCCGCGACGGCCGCCTCCGCGATGACCTCCACGGCGACGGGGCGCACGTGGTCCTGGAAGCGGTCGCCCACCTGGTCGTCCAGGGTGCCGAGTTCCTTCAGGACGGACGCCGCGGCGGAGTCCCAGCTCTGCGCGGTGACACCGCGGGGGGTGCCGGACTCCCACGAGGTGACGGAGCGTTCGGCCGCCCGCAGCGGCGCCGTGGTGGCGTTCTTCCAGAAGCGGTCGTAGCGTTCGCGCTCCCCCGCGGGCAGCAGCGGCAGGCTGATGTCGTACAGCAGGGTGCGCTGGGCGACGAGGTCGGAGATCTCACGGGTCTCGTCGCGGGTGAGCCGGCCGACGACGAGGGAGGAGCCGAGCAGGGCGTCCTCGCGGGAGAGCAGCTCGCGGGCACGGGTGATGTTCACCAGGGCGCGGGCCTGCTTGTCGATCTCGACGTCGTCGATGCCGTCGAGGGACGCGAGGAGCGCGTAGCAGGGGTCGACGAGGCGGTTGTACTGGTAGAACGCCTGGGTCCGGGTGACGGTGCCCTGCTCGACGCCTCGGCGCAGCGAGTCGAGACCGCCGAGGGCGTCCAGCACGGCGGTCAGGCGCTCGCCGTCGTCCCCGTCCATGGCGGACCGGATGTCGTCGTCCTTGGCGTTCGCGCGGAAGGTGGTGAGCGCCCGGTCGGTGGCGGTGCGGGTGCGGTGCAGTGCCGACAGGGCCTCCGAGGCCCGTGGGTCGGCGAGGTAGACGAGGGTCTGCCGGCGCTCCTGCTGCAGGACGCGGGCGGTATCCTCGGCCGGGTAGCCGATGTCCTCGACCACGTCGGTCACGCGGAACAGCCGGGCGACCTCGCGCCCCGTGAGCACCGTGGTGAAACCCCAGACAGCGGTCAGGGACACCAGCGGCACGAGAAGCAGCGCCACGATCTTCCGGCGGATCGACTTCCCGCGAAAGCGCATGGCCTCCCCCAGCTCGACCCCCGCCGGTCGGGGGTGTTCAGGTCCGTCTGCAAACGGCGCGAGCCTACTACCGCCCCACAGTTAACTCGAAGGCATGTCCGGAGGGCGAACTTCCGCTCTGGCGGCGAGACATGGCGAGTTGTCCGGGCATTGCGTGAGATTGCCACCGCGATACGGACACCCGTACCCGGCCCGGCGGTTACCTCACGGACATCGGTTGGCTGGAAATTTTCGCCAGTTGGGAATCTTTGCCGGCTCTGGTGCGTCCTTCTCTATGGGAAATGGGGGCGGAATGGGCCACAGGAGCCGTATCCCGCACCCCGGCGGCGTAAAACAGCGCAAGCCGGGCAGCCACTGGGGAGTCGGGGTCTTCGGACGCCGGGGCGAACGGTCTGCTGGCGGTGGGGAGTGACACGGTGATGGGCACGGCGGAGCGGCGCAGGGCGCCCGAGGAGAGCGTGGCGGAACGCTCGCAGGCGGGGCGTGGCGGGAGGGCGCCGGATCACGACATATCGGTGCGTGGGCACACGGGGGTGTCCGTCGGTGACGAACAGCGGGAGAGCTACCAGCCGTTGTGGGTGGAGGAGCCCGCGCGGCGGCACCCGATGCCCGATCCGGTGCGTACGGCGGCGGTGCGGGCCGTCCTGGTCATAGCGGTGACGCTGATTCAGGCGATGGTGGCGTTCCTGTGCACGCTGGCCGGGTCCTGGCTGGCGTTCCCCATGGTGATCAGCAGTGTGGTGAGCACGGTGGCGGCCACCTGGGCCGTGGTCGACGTGTGGGTGACCCGCCAGGTGTGGAGCCAGCGGTACGGCGTCGTCTCCGAGCCGAGCAGCACGGCCCGGGCGCTGCGCCGGGAGCGGCGGGCCCGCCGGCGCCAGGAGCGGGCGAGCCTGCGGGAGCAGGAGCGGATACGCCGCAGGGGCGGCGCCGGTCAGCTGTCGCACTCCTGACCCCGCCGGGCCACTGTCGCACTACGGCCCAGGCGGACCTTGGCTCGGACCGCCAGGGCCGCCGGAACCCCGGTTGCGAGGACCCGGACCGCCAAAACCCGGGCCATCGGGATCACAGACGGCCAGGCGCCCGGCGCCACCGCCGATTGACGGCGCCGCCGCGCCACCGGGCGGCCGGAGTCCGGTGCGTGGGCGCCGCAGGTTCCCGCGACGCGCGGCTGCACAGGGCCTCAGGTCCGCCGGGGCCGGCCCAGCCGGGACCCGACCGGGCGCGACCCCGGTGACGCCGGCGATCCCGGCGACTCCGGCGATCCCGTTGGTCACGGTCGCCCCGGCGCGTCACAGCACCGCCGACGCCACGCTCGCCCGTCGGTCCCGCTCTCCCTCCGCCCGCTGGAGTTCGCGCCGGGCCCGCAGGAAGGCGCGGGGCCGGTCCACTCCGAGCACGGCGACGGTACGGCCGTCGCGTTCGTAGCGGGCCAGGAAGCCGGACGTACCGGGCGTGCCCTCGTCGGTGATCTCGCCCTCGGTGACATGGACGGTGTCGCCCTCGCGGTACCGGCCCGCGAACTGGATCCGCGAGTCGTACTGGTCGGACCAGAAGTACGGCAGCGGTCGGGCGGTCGCGCGGGTGTGGCCGGCGAGCAGGTTGGTCACCGCGACGCGGGGCTGCTCGGTGGCGGAGGTCCAGTGCTCGGCCCGGGCGCCGCCGACCCGGGCGACGTCGCCGACCGCGACCACCTGGGGCAGGGCGGTCACGCAGCCGTCGTCGCACAGCACGCCGTCGTGCAGAGCGAGCGTCGATCCGGCGAGCCAGGCGGTGTTCGGGGCGGCGCCGATACCGACGATCACGACGTCGGCGGGCAGGGTGCGGCCGTCGGCGAGGTCGACCCCGGTGACCGCGGCGGTGCCCCGGAGCGCGGCCACGCCGGTTCCGGTGACCAGTGCGACGCCGCCGCGGCGGTGCAGCGCGGCGCACACGGAGGCCATCCGGGCGCCGAGTTGGGGCACGAGCGGCAGCGGAGCGGCCTCGACCACCGTGACCTCGTGGCCGAGCCGGGCACAGGAGGAGGCGGTCTCGGCGCCGATGAAGCCGCCGCCGATGACGACGACCCGGCGGGTCCCCCGGGTGAGGTCGGCGCGCAGGGCGCGGGCGTCGTCCAGGGTGCGCAGGGTGTGGACGCCGGTGAGGCTGTCGCCGGGCAGCCGGCGGGCGGCGGCTCCGGTGGCGATGACGACGCCGTCGGTGGAGACCGTACGGCCGTCGTCCAGGAGGACCGTGCGGCCACGGGTGTCGAGCCCACGGGCGCGGACCCCGAGCAGCCACTCGGCGTCGAGTCCGGCGGTCTCGTCGGCGTCGGTGAGGGCCAGCCCGCTCTCGTCGGCGCGGCCGGTGAGGAAGTCCTTGGAGAGAGGAGGGCGGTCATAGGGGTGATGGGGTTCCTCGCCGACGATCACCAGTCGGCCGTCGAAGCCCTGGGTGCGCAGCTCTCGGGCGGCGTACAGCCCGGCGAGGGAGGCGCCGACGATGGTCACGGTCCTCATACGGCAGTGCTCCTGGCGTCGGTCGCGGGGCGGTGGGGGCGGGCCGGTGCCGCGGCGGGCGGGCGGCTGCGGCCCGCGGCCGCGGGGTGAGGCTGCCTGGCGGTGGTCATGCGGCCGTACCCTCCTCGGCGCCGAGGTGGACGTACACGACGCCGTCCTCCACGGTGACCCGGTGGGTACGCACGGGGCGCCGGGCCGGCAGGCAGGTCGGTTCGCCGGTGCGCAGGTCGAAGGAGGCCGCGTGCAGCGGGCACTCGACGAGGCAGCCCTCCAGCCAGCCCTCGGAGAGGGAGGCGTCCTGGTGGGTGCACGTGTCGTCGACGGCGTACAACTCGCCGTCCTCGGTGCGGAACACGGCGATCGGCGGCGTGGCCGCGACGCGGACGGATTCTCCCTCGGGGAGGTCTTCGAGGCGGCAGACGGGAATCACTAGCCCCCCTCTCGGTCCGGGACCCTCGGTCCGGGACCTGCTGGATGCAGGCGTCAGGGATGCCGCCGGGAGCCCGGAACCACGTCGGTCCGGCCCGGCGAAGCGGCAAGGGAGTGGTGGACCGTCGTCGGTCCGGGGGGTCCGGCGCCCTTCCGGGATCCGGACACTTCGGTAACATGATGTTTCGCATGGCGCACGATCTAGCGCTATGCGCAACAGAATCCGGGCGGGACGACCGTCACGTCAAGGGCTTCCCGCAGATGCGGCCCGAACCGGGCCCACAGGTGGTGAGAGTTGAGCCATGACCCGCACGCAGAAGCAGTCTGACCGCAGCGAGACCACGGAGAACCCAGGGGCCCCGGAGAGGCAGAGCGGCCGCGGCGCGGCCAGCGCGGTGCAGTCGGTGGACCGCGCCGTGAGCGTGCTGGAGATCCTCGCCCGGCACGGCGAGGCGGGCGTCACCGAGATCGCCGAGGAACTGGATGTCCACAAGTCCACGGCGTTCCGGCTGCTCGGCGTCCTGGAGAACCGCGGCCTGGTGGCCCAGGCCAAGGACCGCGGGAAGTACTACCTGGGGGCCGGCGTACTGCGCCTGGCGGGGGCGGCGGCAGTGCGTCTCGACATCTCCCAGGAGGGCGTCCCCGTCTGCCGGGAGGTCGCCGACGAGCTGGGCGAGACGGTCAACATCGCCGTGCTCGACGACGACGCGGCGGTCAACATCATGCAGGCCCGCGGCACCGCGTCCGTGACCGCGCAGAACTGGCTGGGCAGACGTACCCCGCTGCACGCCACCTCCAGCGGCAAGGTGCTGCTCGCGCACATGCCGCCGACCCTCCGCGAGGGCCTGCTGGCACGGCCGTTGCCGCGGTTCACGGACCGTACGATCACCGGCGCGGCGATGTTGCGCGCGGAGCTGGAGGCCGTGGTCGGGCAGGGCTACGGCGTCACGATCGAGGAGCTGGAGCTGGGGCTCGCGGCCGTCGCGGCACCGGTGCGCGCGCACGACGGCAAGGTGATCGCGGCGATCAGCGTCTCCGGGCCGGTGTACCGGCTCAACGCGGACCGCCTGCCCGAGGTGGCCAAGCGCACGGTCGCGGCGGGCGCCGAGCTGTCCCGGCGGATGGGGTACGGCTTCTGACCGGAAACAGAGGGCCCCGACCGGGCGGAACAGGCCGGCTTCGTCACTGCCTCCGCCGCAGGAGGAGATCCGGCAACCGCACACCGCGACCACGGCGCGGGACCGGGACCGTCCCGGTCCCGCGCCGTCGTGTGTCCGACGGGTTTCGCCCCACAGGTTCCTTTTGCCAAGGGTTAACGCGCACCCCTTGACGACCCCGTGACGCCGTTCTCAATATGTTCCCCATCGCGCAACCCATCGTGCAATGCGCAACAGCAGAGGAGCTTGTCGTGCCACACGAGGTCCGTGCCGTAGTCGCTGTGGAGAAGGGCGCACCCGTGGAGGTGCGGACGATCGTCGTCCCCGACCCGGGGCCCGGTGAGGTGCTCGTCGACGTGCAGGCCTGCGGGGTGTGCCACACGGACCTCCACTACCGGGAGGGCGCGATCACCGACGACTTCCCCTTCCTGCTCGGCCACGAGGCGGCCGGCACCATCGCGGCGGTCGGCCCGGGCGTCACCGACCTGAAGCCCGGCGACTACGTGGTGCTCGCCTGGCGGGCACCGTGCGGCAGCTGCCGTTCCTGCCGCCGCGGCCGGCCCTGGTACTGCTTCGACTCCCGCAACGCCGCACAGCCCATGACGCTGCTGGACGGCACCCCGCTCGGCAACGCCCTCGGCATCGGCGCGTTCGCCGAGAAGACGCTGGTCGCGGCGGGGCAGGCGGTCAGGATCGACCCCGCCGCACGGCCCGAGGCGGCCGGACTCATCGGCTGCGGGGTGATGGCCGGCTACGGCGCGGCGGTCAACACCGGCAACGTCGGCCGGGGCGACTCGGTCGCCGTCATCGGCTGCGGCGGCGTCGGCAACGCCGCCATCGCCGGCGCCTGTCTGAACGGCGCCATGAAGGTGATCGCCGTCGACATCGACGACAGGAAGCTGGACCAGGCGGAGAAGTTCGGCGCCACCCACACCGTCAACTCGCGGGGCACCGACCCCGTGGAGGCGGTCCGCGAGCTGACCGACGGTCACGGCGTGGACATCGCGATCGACGCGGTCGGCCGCCCCGAAACCTTCCTGCAGGCCTTCTACATGCGCGACCACGCGGGTGTGCTGGTCCAGGTCGGCGTCCCCGCCCCCGAGATGAAGGTCGAACTCCCGCTGATCGACGTCTTCTCGCGCGGCGGTGCCGTCAAGTCCTCCTGGTACGGCGACTGTCTGCCGAGCCGGGACTTCCCCTTCCTCATCGACCAGTACCTCTACGGCCTGCTCGACCTCAACGCGTTCGTGTCCGAGACGATCGCCCTGGACCAGGTGGAGGAGGCGTTCGGCAAGATGCACCGCGGTGAGGTGCTGCGTTCGGTGGTGGTCCTGTGAGCGTCCACGGGGCCGTGCGCGTCGAACGCGTCGTGACGTCGGGCACGTTCACCCTCGACGGCGAGACCTTCGACGTCGACAACAACGTCTGGCTGGTCGGCGACGACGCGGAGGTGCTGGTCATCGACCCCGCCCACGACGCCGAGGCGATCCACCGGGCCACCGCCGGCCGCCGGGTCACCGCCATCGTCTGCACCCACGCGCACGACGACCACATCGACGCGGCGCCCGCGCTCTCCGTCCTGACCGGCGCGCCCGTACTCCTGCACCGCGACGACACCGAGCTGTGGTCGCTCACCCACCCCGGCCGCAAGCCGGACGGCGAGCTGCGCGACGGCCGGATCCTCACGGTGGCCGGCATCGAACTCCAGGTGATCCACACCCCGGGTCACACCTGGGGCAGCTGCTCGCTCCACGCCCCCTTCCTGAACGCCGTCTTCACCGGCGACACCCTCTTCCACGGCGGCCCCGGCGCCACCGGCCGCTCCTACTCCGACCGCCCGGCCATCGAGGCGTCCCTGCGCGCACGGCTGCTGACGCTGCCCGGCGCCACCGTCGTCCACACCGGCCACGGCCCGGACACGACGATCGCCGCCGAGCGGCCGCACGTCCCCACCGCCTGAGCGGCTCCCCCGCACCCGCCTTCCCCGCCACCACAAGGAGGGGCATGTCCAGCACCCCCGAAGCAGGGTCCCAGGGACCTCGTGTCGTCGTCATCGGCGCCGGCATCGTCGGCTGCTCCCTGGCCGACGAACTGACCGCCCGCGGCTGGACGGACGTCACCGTCCTCGAACAGGGCCCCCTGCCCGCCCCGGGCGGATCCACGTCGCACGCCCCCGGCCTCGTCTTCCAGACCAGCCCGTCGAAGACCCTCTCGGAGTTCGCCCGGTACACCGTGGAAAAGTTCCGCTCCCTCGAAGCCGACGGCGTCTCCTGCTTCCAGCAGGTCGGCGGCCTGGAACTCGCGACCACCCCGGAACGCCTGGCCGAGCTGCACCGCAGGGCCGGCTACGCGGCCTCCTGGGGCATCCGCGGCGAGGTCGTGAGCACGGCCCGGTGCAAGGAACTCTGGCCGCTGCTGGACGAGTCGGTGGTCCTCGGCGGCTTCCACACCCCGGACGACGGCCTGGCCCGGGCCCTGCTCGCCGCCCGCGCCCAGATGGATCGCGCCTCCGCGCGCGGCGCCCGCTTCTGGGAGCGGCACACGGTCACCGGCATCGAGCAGCAGGACGGCCGGGTGAGCGCCGTCGTCACCGACCGGGGTACCTTCCCGGCCGACCACGTCGTCTCGGCGGCCGGTTTCTGGGGCCCGGTGATCGGCCGCATGGCGGGCATCGACGTACCGCTGCAACCCCTCGCCCACCAGTACGCGAAGACCGGTCCGCTGCCCGGGCTGAGCGGCGCCACGGCCGAGGCCACGCGGCCCATCCTCCGCTTCCAGGACCGCGACCTGTACTTCCGCGAGCACACCGACCGCATCGGGATCGGCTCGTACGCGCACCGGCCGATGCCGGTGGATCCGTTCGCGGTCCCGGCGTACGACGAGGCACGCGCCCGGGACATGGAGATGCCGTCCTCGTACCCCTTCACCGCCGAGGACTGGGCGCCGAGCTGGGAGGACTGCCGGCGGCTGCTGCCCGCACTGCGGGAGACCGAGGTCGAGACCGGGTTCAACGGGGTCTTCTCCTTCACGCCGGACGGTATGCCGCTGCTCGGGGAGACCCGGCGGCTGCGGGGCTTCTGGCTGGCCGAGGCGGTCTGGGTGACCCACTCGGCCGGGGTGGCGAAGGCGGTGGCCGAGTGGATGGTGAACGGCAGACCGGCCGTCGACGTGCACGAGTGCGACCTCACGCGATTCGAGGAAGCGCAGCGTTCACCGGCGTACGTCCGTGAGCGCGGTTCACAGCAGTTCGTCGAGGTGTACGACGTCCTGCACCCGCTCCAGCCGATGGCACAGCCCCGGCCCCTCCGCGTCAGCCCCTTCCACGCCCGCCAGCAGCAGCTCGGCGCCTTCTTCCTGGAGGGCGCCGGCTGGGAGCGCCCGCACTGGTACGAGGCGAACGCCCCGCTCGTGGACGCCCTCGACGGCCTCCCCGAGCGCGACGCCTGGTCGGCCCGCTACTGGTCGCCCACGGCCGCCGCCGAGGCGAAGGCCACCCGCGAGAAGGTCGCCCTCTACGACATGACCCCGCTGCGCCGCCTGGAGGTCACCGGCCCCGGCGCCCTCGCCTTCCTCGACCGCATGACCACCAACAACCTCCGCAGGAAGCCCGGCGCGGTCACCTACACCCTGCTCCTCGACGAGACCGGAGGCATCCGCTCCGACCTCACCGTCGCCCGGCTCGCCCCCGACCGCTTCCAGATCGGCGCCAACTCCCCCGCCGACCTGGACCGGCTTCTCCGCCACGCGCCCGACGGCGTGCAGGTCCGCGACATCACCTCCGGCACCTGCTGCATCGGCGTGTGGGGGCCCCTCGCCCGCGCCCTCGTCCAGCCCCTGACCGGCGACGACTTCTCCCACGAGGGCTTCGGTTACTTCCGGGCGAAGCAGACCCACGTCGGGCACGTGCCGGTGACGGCGATGCGGCTGAGCTACGTCGGCGAGCTGGGCTGGGAGCTGTACACCACCGCCGACCTGGGCCTGAGGCTCTGGGACACGCTGTGGGAGGCCGGGCAGGAGCTGGGCGTGGTCGCCGCGGGCCGCTCCGCCTTCAACTCGCTGCGGCTGGAGAAGGGCTACCGGGCCTGGGGCACCGACATGACCGACGAGCACACCCCCTTCGAGGCCGGCCTCGGCTTCGCCGTCCGCATGGACAAGGAGGACTTCGTCGGCAAGGCGGCGCTCCAGCGGGCCGGAGAACCCTCCCGCCGGCTCACCCCGCTCCTGCTGGACGACCCCGCCGCGGTGGTCCTGGGCAAGGAACCGGTCCATGTCGACGGCGCCCCGGCCGGTTACGTGACCAGCGCGTCGTACGGCTACACGCTGGGCCGCTGCGTCGCCTACGCCTGGCTGCCGGCCGGCCTGACCAGCGGTACCGGCGTGCACATCGAGTACTTCGGCCAGAAGGTCCCGGCGACCGTCGCCGACGAGCCGCTGTTCGACCCGGAGATGACCCGCATCCGTCGCTAGGAGGCGCCCAGTGTCACCGTCTTACGACGTCATCGTCATCGGACTCGGCGGCATGGGCAGCGCCGCCGCCCACCACCTGTCCGCGCGCGGCGCCCGCGTCCTCGGCCTGGAGAAGTTCGGCCCGGTCCACAACCGCGGCTCCAGCCACGGCGGTTCACGCGTCACCCGGCAGTCGTACTTCGAGGACCCGGCCTACGTGCCGCTGCTGCTGCGCGCCTACGAGCTGTACGACGAACTGGAACGGGCCACCGGCCGGGACATCGCGATCCTGTCGGGCGGCCTGATGGTCGGCCCGCCCGGATCGCGGACCGTCTCCGGCGCGCTGCGCTCGGCCACCGAGTGGGACCTGCCCCACGAGATGCTGGACGCCGGGGAGATCCGCCGCCGCTTCCCCACGCTCGCCCCGTACGACGACGAAGTCGCCCTGTACGAGGCGAAGGCGGGCCTGGTCCGGCCCGAGAACATGGTCGCCGCGCACCTCCAGCTGGCCACCCGGCAAGGCGCCGACCTGCACTTCGAGGAGCCGGTGCGGCGCTGGGAGCCGTACCGGGACGGGGTGCGCGTGCACACGGCCGAGAACACCTACACGGCCGGCCGGCTGGTGATCTGCCCCGGTGCGTGGGCGCCGCAGCTGCTCGCCGACCTCGGGGTGCCGTTCACCATCGAGCGCCAGGTCATGTACTGGTTCCAGCCGAAGGGCGGCACCGAGCCGTTCCGGCCGGAGAACCACCCGGTCTACATCTGGGAGGACGCGGCCGGCGTCCAGGTCTACGGCTTCCCGGCCATCGACGGCCCCGGACTGGGTGCCAAGGTCGCCTTCTTCCGCAAGGGGCAGGAGACGACCCCGGAGACCATCGACCGGACGGTGCACGAGGACGAGATCCGGGCGATGGCCGACCACATGTCCCGCTGCATCCCGGACCTGCCCGGCACCTTCCTCAAGGCCGCCACCTGCATGTACTCCAACACCCCGGACGAGCACTTCGTGATCGCCCGGCACCCCGCGCATGCCGACTCGGTGACCGTGGCCTGCGGTTTCTCCGGACACGGGTTCAAGTTCGTGCCGGTCGTCGGCGAGATCCTCGCCGACCTGGCGCTGACCGGTTCCACCGCGCATCCGATCGGCCTGTTCGACCCCGCCCGGCCCGCCACCGCCGCCGCGCCCGCCTGAGGAGCCCGCCCGTGACGACGACCCCGATCACCCCGAGCCCCGCGTCCCCGAGCCTCATCGCGACCCTCCCGGGCCGCTACTACACCGATCCGGAGGTCTTCCGGCGCGAGCAGGAGAAGCTGTTCGAGTCGATGTGGTTCTGCGCCGTCCGCAGCGCCGACCTGGACAGGCCGGGCGCCTTCCGCACGGCCCAGGTGGGCCGCGAGAACGTCATCGTCACCCGGACCCGCACCGGAGAGCTGCGCGCCTTCCTCAACGTGTGCCGGCACCGCGGGGCGCGGCTGTGCACCGAGGAGTCCGGCGAGGTGCGGCGCAGCCTCCAGTGCCCGTACCACGCGTGGACGTACGACCTTGACGGCACGTTGATCGCCGCACCCAACTTGATCAAGATGCCCGATGTGGACCGGGTCGCGTACGGGTTGATCAAGGTGGCGCTGCGCGAGTGGCTCGGCTACGCCTGGGTGTGCCTGGCCGCCGAACCGCCCTCCTTCGAGGAGACCGTGATGGACGCGGCCGTGGAACGGCTCGGCGACGCCGCCGCCATCGAGCACTACGGCACCGAGCGGCTGGCCCTCGGCAAGCGCATCACCTACGACGTGCGCGCCAACTGGAAGCTGATCGTCGAGAACTTCATGGAGTGCTACCACTGCGCGACGATCCACCCGGAACTCACCGAGGTGCTCCCGGAGTTCGCCGACGGCTACGCGGCCCAGTACTACGTCGGCCACGGCGCGGAGTTCGGCACGGAGATCAGGGGCTTCACGGTGGACGGCAGCGAGGGCTTCGCCAAACTGCCGGAGGTGAGCGCCGAGCAGGACCGCCGCTACTACGCCATCACGGTCAAGCCGACCGTGTTCGTCAACCTCGTCCCGGACCACGTGATCCTGCACCGCATGTTCCCGCTGGCCGAGGACCGCACGGTGGTGGAGTGCGACTGGCTGTACGCGCCGGAGGTGGTGGACTCGGGCGCGGACGTGTCGAAGTCCGTGGAACTGTTCCACCGCGTCAACGTGCAGGACTTCGAGGCGTGCGAGCGCACCCAGCCGGCGATGTCCTCGCGCGCGTACCGCCGGGGCGGGGTGCTGGTCCCCAACGAGCACCACCTCGGCATCTTCCACGCCTGGCTGCTGGACCGGCTGGGGGAAGCCCATGCCTGACCTGTTCATCGGCGGTGAGTGGCGGGGCGCCCTGGACGAGCGCACCCGGGAGATCCGCTGTCCCGCCGACGGCTCCCTGGTCGGCGTCGTGGACGAGGCCGGCGGCAAGGACACCGTGGCGGCCGTCGCTGCGGCCCGGCGGGCGTTCGACACCGGCCCGTGGCCGCGTACGCCCGCCGGGGAGCGCGCCGACCTGCTGCTGCGGGTCGCCGGCCTCCTCGCCCGGGACAAGGACGCCCTGGCCCGCGCCGAGTCCCTGGACACGGGCAAGCGGCTGGTGGAGAGCGCGTACGACATCGACGATGTCGCCGACTGTTTCCGCTACTTCGGGCGGCTGGTGGCGAGCGAGACAGGTCGGGTGATCGACACCGGGCGGCCGGACGTGGACAGCCGGGTGGTGTACGAGCCGGTCGGCGTCTGCGCCCTGATCACGCCCTGGAACTACCCGCTGCTGCAGACCGCGTGGAAGGTCGTGCCCGCACTCGCGGCCGGCAACACCTTCGTGCTGAAACCGAGCGAGCTGACCCCGCACACCGCGATCCACCTGGTCCGGCTGCTGGCCGAGGCGGGGCTGCCGCCGGGCGTGGCCAATCTGGTGCTGGGCGCCGGTCCGGAGGCGGGCGCCCCGCTCGCCGACCACCCGGACGTCGACCTGGTCTCCTTCACCGGCGGCCTGCAGACCGGCCGCCGGCTGATGGCGGCGGCGGCCGGCACGGTGAAGAAGGTGGCGCTGGAACTCGGCGGGAAGAACCCCAACATCGTCTTCGCGGACGCCGGCTTCGAGGCGGCGGTCGACATGGCGCTGACCGCCGTCTTCCTGCACTCGGGGCAGGTGTGCTCCGCCGGGGCCCGGCTGCTGGTCGAGGACGCGCTGCACGACCGGTTCGTGGACGAGGTCGTACGGCGGGCCGGGGAAATCCGGCTGGGCGGGCCGTTCGACGAGCGGGCGCAGACCGGGCCGTTGATCTCGGCGGCGCACCGGGCCAAGGTCGAGGCGTACGTGGCGCGGGGGCTCGCGGAGGGCGCGGTGCTGCGCTGCGGCGGGGCCCGGCCCTCCGGTCCCGGATACGACGACGGCTTCTACTACCTGCCGACCGTCCTGGACGAGTGCGCGAGCGGCATGTCGGTCGTCCGGGAGGAGTCCTTCGGACCGGTGCTGACCGTCGAGCGGTTCAGCTCCGAGGAGGAGGCCGTCCGGCTCGCCAACGACACCGTCTACGGCCTCGCGGGCGCCGTGTGGACCGCCGACGAGGCGCGGGCCTCGCGGGTCGCGGGGCGGCTGCGGCTCGGCACGGTCTGGATCAACGACTACCACCCGTACGTGCCGCAGGCCGAGTGGGGTGGTTACAAGCAGTCCGGGTTCGGACGCGAACTCGGACCGGCGGGGCTCGCCGAGTACCGCGAGACGAAACACATCTGGCGCAACACGGCGCCGGCACCGCAGGGCTGGTTCGACTGACAGCCAGAGGAGTCCGCTCATGACGACCACCGAGCAATCACCAGATCCCCACCACCAGGACGACGCCGAACTCGCCGAGTTCGGCTACCGACCCGAACTCAAGCGCACCCTGGGCACCTTCCACACCTTCGCCGCCGGGATCAGCTACATCTCGATCCTGACCGGCACCTTCCAGCTGTTCTACTTCGGCTACGGCAGCGGCGGTCCGGCCTACTGGTGGTCGTGGCCGATGGTGTTCGCCGGCCAGTTCACGGTGGCCCTGTGCTTCGCCGAACTGGCCGCCCGCTATCCGGTGGCCGGCTCGGTCTACAACTGGTCCAAGAAGATCGGCAATCCGCATCTCGGCTGGCTCGCCGGGTGGATGATGCTGATCGCGTCCATCGTGTCCATCTCGGCGGTGGCGCTGGCCTACCAGCTGACGCTGCCGCAGATCTCGTCGGTGTTCCAGTTCGTGGGGGACGGCACGGGCACGTACGACGTGGCGACCAACGCGGTCGTCCTCGCCGCCGTGTTGATCCTGTTCACGACGCTGGTCAATGCGTTCGGCGTCAAGCTGATGGCCACGATCAACACAGCGGGTGTGTTCATCGAGTTGATCGCGACCGTTGTATTGATCATCCTGTTCGCCGTCCACATCACCCGTGGTCCTCAAGTCGTCATGCAGACGAACCACACGGGATCGGGATACTCGACGGGTTACCTCGGCGCCTTCCTGGTGGCCTCGCTGGCCTCCGCGTACGTCATGTACGGCTTCGACACCGCCGCCTCGCTGGGCGAGGAGTCCCTGGACCCGTCCCGGAACGCCCCCCGCGCGATCATCCGGGCGATCGTCGCCTCGTTCGTCCTGGGCGGTCTGGTCCTGCTGCTGGCGCTCATGAGCGTCTCCAGTCTCAAGGGCGACAAGCTCTCCACCGACGGCCTGCAGTACGTCGTGCTCGACGTGCTCGGCCCGACGGCCGGCAAGGCGATGCTGTGGTGCGTGCTGATCGCGGTCACGGTCTGCGCGCTGGCCGTGCACACGGCGGCGATCCGGCTGGCGTTCGCGATGGCCCGGGACAACAACCTGCCGGCGTCCTCGCTGATGGCCCGGGTCAGCCCCCGCTTCCAGACCCCGGTCCTGCCGGCCGTGATCATCGGTGTGCTGGCGCTGGCGATTCTGGTGGTCAACATCCGCCAGCCGCAGATCTTCACCGTCGTCACCAGCATCGGCATCGTCATGATCTACCTCGCCTATCTGGGCGTCACCGGGCCGATGCTGGTGGCCCGGCTGCGCGGGAGGTGGCAGCCCGCGGGCGAGGGCAGGTTCTCGCTGGGCCGCTGGGGACTGCTGGTCAACATCGTCGCGGTGGTGTGGGGCGCGGCCATGACGGTGAACCTGATCTGGCCGCGCGCCTCGGTCTACAACGCCTCCGCGCCGTACCACTGGTACCTGCGCTGGGGCGCCGTCCTCTTCGTCGCGGTCATCGCGGGCGGCGGCTTCGCCTACTACTGGTGCGTCCAGCGGCACCGCACCGGCGTGCTCGCCGAGCACCGCCCGGACGCCGCCGCCGCGACCGCTCCCCTCGCCGCCCCGGCGGCCGAGTGACTCCGCCCCGATCCCGCTGACCTGGAGGTCGTATGAGCAACGATGAGTTCGACTACGTCGTGGTCGGTGGCGGCACCGCGGGCAACGTCGTGGCCGCCCGGCTCTCCGAGGACCCCTCGGTGACGGTGTGCGTGCTGGAGGCGGGCCCCAGCGACGTCGGCGACGACGACGTCCTGAAGCTGGAGCGCTGGATGGGCCTGCTGGAGTCCGGGTACGACTGGGACTACCCGGTCGAACCGCAGAGCAGCGGCAACAGTTTTATGCGGCACGCGCGTGCGAAGGTGCTGGGCGGGTGTTCGTCGCACAACTCCTGTATCGCCTTCTGGGCGCCCGCGGAGGACCTGGACGACTGGGCGGCCCAGGGCTGTACGGGCTGGAGCGCGGCCGACCTGTTCCCTCTCTACCGGCGGCTGGAGAACAACGACGCGCCCGGCGACCACCACGGCCGCACCGGCCCGGTGCGGCTGCGCACGCTGAAGGGCGGGGACCCGTGCGGCGCCGCCCTGCTGGAGGCGTGTGCGCAGGCCGGCATACCGACGGTCCCGTTCAACACCGGGCGGACGGTGGTGCGCGGGGCCAACTGGTTCCAGATCAACTCCGACGAGAACAACATCCGCCAGTCCTCGTCCGTGGCCTACCTGCACCCGGTCCTGGGCAAACGCCCGAACCTGGACGTCCGCACCGGGGTGCGGGCCAGGAAGCTGGTGCTGGAGGGCCGGCGGTGCGTGGGCGCCGAGTACCTGGACCCGGATCTGGTGCACACCCGCACGGTCCGGGCCCGCCGCGAGGTGATCGTCTCCTGCGGCTCGATCGACTCCCCGAAGCTGCTGATGCTGTCCGGCATCGGCCCGGCCGGGCACCTGCGCGAGGTCGGCGTCGAGGTCGCGGTGGACTCCCCCGGCGTCGGCGAGAACCTGCAGGACCACCCCGAGGGCGTGATCATGTGGGAGGCGAAGCAGCCGATGACCACCACGTCCAGCCAGTGGTGGGAGGCGGGCGTCTTCTACGACACCGAGCCCGGCCTGGACCGGCCCGACCTGATGTTCCACTACGGCTCGGTGCCCTTCGACATGAACACCGCGCGCTGGGGCTACCCGACCTCGGAGAACGCGTTCTGCCTCACCCCCAACGTCACGAAGGCCAGGTCACGCGGCACGGTACGGCTGCGGACGCGGGACTACCGGGACAAGCCGAAGGTGGACCCGCGGTACTTCACGCACGAGCACGACGTGCGGGTGATGACGTACGGGCTGAGGCTGGCCCGGCGCATCGCCGCGCAGCCGGCGCTGAGCGGCTGGGCGGGCGCCGAGCTGGCGCCGGGGCCGGAGGTCCGCACGGACGACGAGCTGCTGGACTACATCCGCAAGACGCACAACACCGTCTACCACCCGTCGTGCACCGTGAAGATGGGCGCCGACGACGACCCCTCGGCCCCGCTCGACGCGCGGCTGCGGGTCAAGGGGGTCGAGGGGCTGCGGGTCGCCGACGGGTCGGTGATGCCGGATCTGATCGCGGTCAACCCGTGCATCACGACGATGATGATCGGCGAGAAGTGCGCCGACCTGATCAAGGAGGTCGCTTGATCACAGAGGTCGCTTGATCACAGAGGTCGCTTGATCGAGGAGGACGCTTGATCAAGGGGTCGGTCAACCCATTGATCAAGCCGGCTTCTTGTACATCCTCGTCGCCGTGATCTCGCTGTGCACCGTCTCTCCGGCCTGCGGCTGCTGGGGCAGTCCGGGCCGGAGGTGTTCCTCCACACTGATGTACTTCAGGCCCGCCCGCAGGTCGGCGTCGTTGCGCAGGCGGATGACCAGCGGGAACTCGGCGAGGGCGGTCGTGTCGAACAGGCCGGTGGTGTACAGCAGCTGGACGCCCAGCGCGTCGGAGACGGCCCGCTGGAGCTCCAGCAGGTAGGTGGCGTTGGCACGGCCGATCGGGTTGTCCAGGAACAGCGTGCCGGCGTGCCGGTGCTTGTCCCGCCCCCGGTCGTTCGAGCGCAGCGCGGCCATCGTGCAGTACAGGGCGATGGCGGCGGTGAGCAGCTGACCGCCCGAGAACACGTCGCCCATCTGTCCGACGGGCACGCGCTCGGCGCGCAGCACGGCGTCCGGCTTGAGGATCTCGACGGCCACGCCCTTCGGCTGCAGGGCCGCCGCGACGCCCCGCAGCAGCAGGGACATGCCGTCGCGGCGCAGGTCGGAGTTCTTCTTGACGGCCGCGCGCGTGGCCTCGTCGATGACCTCGCCGAGCCGTTCGGTGAGCGTGGCCTGGTCGGGTCCCTCGAAGCGGATGCGCAGGAACTCCTGCCCGGACCACTCACCGAGCCCCTCGGGCAGCCGGGAGAGCCGCTGGGCGGAGCGCAGCGTGGCGAGCGCCGACTCCACGAGTCCGCGCAGCCGGTCCACGATCGAGTCGCGGTTGCGCTCCAGCTGGGCCAGCTCGTCGGTCAGGACCCGCAGCCGGGGCGCGAACGCGTCCGCCCACTTCTGGGCGTGCTCGGGCAGCGCGGAGGCGGGCAGTTCGCGGATCTGCTGCCGGGCCGGAGTGCGCACCTGCTCGTAGCGCGTGGAGTTGGCGTGCCGGACCAGAACATCGCTGGCCTCGCGCACGGCCGCCTCGGCGGCGGACAGGTCGGCGGCACAGCCGCGCAGCGAGCGGCGGGCCTCGGCGGCGGAGTGCCGGGCCTCCTCCAGGGTGCCCGGGTACGGCTCCGTCTCCTCCTGCTCCTCCTCGGCCGGGTGTTCGCGCAGCAGGTCGCGCAGCATCGCGGCGATCTCGTCGAAGCCGCCGGCCGCGTCCTCGGCGGCGCGGTGGGCGTCCAGCAGCTCGGCGTGCGCCTCGCGGGCCCCGGCCAGCGCCTCGGTGCGGGCGGCGAGTTCGGCCGTGGCGGTGCGCAGCAACGCCTGGGCGTGCTCGGCGTCGCGCGGGACGAGTTCCTCGGGCAGCTCGGTGTGCGCCTCGCCGTCCTCCGGCGCGTGCCGCTCGGCCTCGCCGCGCAGCCGGCCGAGCTGCTCGCTCGCGGTCGACATCCGGGTCTCCAGGAGCTGCACCAGCTCCTCCGCGCGCGCGGCGGCGGCCTGCCGGGAGGGCCCGTCGGAGCCGTCGGGCGACTGGAGCAGCTGCTCGGCGCGGGTGCGGACCTTGTTGCTGAGCCGGTCCAGTTCGGCGCGGGCGGCGCTCTCGTCGCTCTCCGCGCGGGCCTGCTCGGCGCGCAGGTCGGCGCCGACGCCGACCTTCTCGTACACCTGGGAGGCGGCCCGGTAGGCCTCGCGGAGGGCGGGCAGGGACGCCTTCGGGGCGTCGTCGTCGGCGGCGGGTACGTCGTCGGGGGCACCGGCGATCTCGGCGCGTTCGGCGCGCAGGGCCCGGGCGGTGCGGCGGGCGTCGTCGGCGGCGCGCTGGGCGGCGCGGCGGTCCTCGTCGGCGGCGCGGGCGCGTTCCAGGCAGGTCTGCGCGCGCGCCTCGGACTCGGCGGCCTCGTCGGCGAGTTCGCGGAGCTTCACCTGCCAGCCGGCGCGCTCGCGCAGCCGGAAGGCGAGGCCGGCGAGGGCGTCGGCGGCACGCCTGGCCTTCTGCGCGGCCTCCTGCCGTTCGTCGCGGATCTGCGCGGCCTCGGCGGCGGCCTCGTCGGTCTCCACGCGCGCGGTGCGGGCCTCGGCGAGTTCCGCCTCGGCCTCCTGGGCGAAGGCGCGGGCCTCCTCGGCGGCCCGGGCCAGCTCGGTGAGGCGCCCGGCGGGGCAGCCGGTGCGCCAGGAGGCGAGCCGCGCGGCGAGTTCGCGGTCCTTGCCCAGGCGGGCGGCGAGGGCGCGGATCTCCTCGTCGCGCTCGGTGGCCCGCGCGCGCAGCGCCTGGCGTTCCTCGTCGGCGGCGTGCTCGTCGTGCATGGCCGGGTTCGGCGGCACCAGGAACACGTCGCCGGCGGCGGTGCCCGCGGCCGGGGGCGGGGCGAGCAGCGCGGCGGCGGTGCCGACGGCGACGGCGGAACGGGGCAGCAGGGCGGCGTCGCCGAGGGCCTCGCGGGCCCGCGCGTGCGTGTCCGGGTCGGTGATGATCACACCGTCGACCAGCTCGGGGCGGGCGGCGAGCACGCGCGCGTGGTCGGCGGGGTCGACGGCCTGCGCGAGGTAGCGCCAGCCGGGCAGGGCCGGGATGCCGTGCTCGCCGAGGAACTCGACGGTGGCCAGCACGTCCGGGCCGGGCGGCAGCAGTCCGCCGTCACCGAGGGCGCCGAGGATGCGGGCGTCGTCGGCGGCGGCCGTCCGCAGGTCGAACAAGTGCCGTTCGGCGCGCGACACGGCCTCGTCGAGGAGTTCGCGCAACTCGTCGGCGAAGCGGTCGAGTTCCTCGGGGGTGAGGACGCCCTGGGCGGTGCCGGCGGCCGGTGCGCGCGTGCCGTCGGACTCTTCCGTCCGGGGCGCGGGCACCCGTGCCGTGCCGGGCGCGCCCGGCAGGCTCAGCAGCTCCGCGAGCCGCTCCTCGGCGGCCAGGGACTCGGCGAGGCGCCGCTCGGCCTCGTGGGCGCGCTCGGCGGCGGTCGCCGCGTCGGCCGCGCGGGCCGCGGTCAGTTCCGCGCGGGACTCGGCGGAGGCCGCCTCGCGCGCGTGCTCGGTGGCCTTGCGGGCGGCCTCACGGGCCGCGTCCCAGGCGGCGACGGCGGTCTTCTCGGCGTCGCTGGCGGCGAGCGCGGCCCGCGCCGGGTCGGCGTCGGGGGCGCTGTCGTCCAGCCAGCCCGCGCGGACGGCCTCGGCGGTCTCCTGCTCGACCTCGGCCAGCCGCTGGCGCAGGTGCCCGGCCTCGCTGCGGGCCCGCTGCGCCTCGGTGGCGGCGGCGGTGGAGTCCCGGTAGGCGGAGTCGCTGACCTCCTGGAGGGCTGCGGAGCGCTCCTCCTCCTCGTTGGCGAGCGACTCGGCGCTCTCCGCGGCGGCGTGCAGGGCCCGTACGAGGTCCACGGCGGCCTTGGCGCGGGCGGCGAGCGCGGGCGCCGCGTCCCGTTCGGCCTCCTGGATGGCGGCGGACACGCGCGCGACGCGGTCGGCGGCGGCACGGTGGCGCAGCACGGCCTCGGCGGCCTGCCAGGCGGAGTGCAGGGTGCGGGCGTCGGCCAGCTCGCGCTTCTGCGCGGCGGCGGACTTCTCGGCGGCGGCCAGCGCCAGCGAGGCGTGCCGGTAGGCGAGTTCGGCGGCGATGAGGGAGCTGCGCTCGCGGGCGCCCTCGGAGTGCGTGACGGCGTACGCGGCGGCCGTCACGCGCTGGGCGAGGTCGGCGGCCCGGATCCGCTCCTGCACGGCCCGCGCGGACAGCCGCCGGGCCAGCGTGCGGGTGCGGCGCTCGGCGCCCGTGTGGACGTCACGCGCGCGTGCCCGCGCCCCGGCGGCCTCCACGATGCGGCCGAGCAGGTCGACGGATCCGGCGGTGAAGTCCCGTTCGGCGATCAGCTCGGCGCGCCGGCCGAGCTTGCTGCCGAAGCCGCTGACGAGGTCGGCGAGGCCGTCGGTGTCGCGGGTGTCGGTGACCGCGCGCAGCAGCAGGTCGGTGAAGTCGGAGTCCTTCTTGACCGCGAAGAGGCCGGCCGCCTCGCCTTCGTCGGCGTTCATCTCGCGCTGGTAGCGGAAGAGTTCGGGGTCGAGGCCGAGGTCGCCGAGGTGCTCGGTCCAGCGCTCGTGGGTCTCTTCCCAGTGCACCTCCAGGTGCGGGTAGGCCTTGCCGGCCTCCATGAGGGCGTCGCGGAAGCCCTTCATGGTGCGGCGGCGGCCGTGCGCGCCGGAGGTGCCCTCGGCGGCCGGCCGTACGGCGGTGGACTCGGCGACGGGCAGGTTGTCCAGGCTGAGGCCGGGGCCGGGCCGGAAGGAGTACCAGGCCTCGGCGAACTTGCGCGGGTCGTTGGAGACCTGCCGCCCGCGCCACTCGCTGACCTTGCCGACGACGACGCACTCGCCGGTCAGCACGTGCTGCCACTCCAGGGCCACGTGGCCGCAGTCGTCGGCGAGCAGGAACTTGCGCAGCACGCCGGAGCTGGCGCCGCCGAGGGTGTTGCGGTGGCCCGGCAGCATCACCGAGAAGATCAGCTTGAGCAGGACGGACTTGCCGCCGCCGTTCTCCAGGAACAGCACGCCCGCGGGCGCGGGCCGGCGCGGCGGGCCGGACGGCTCCTGCGCGAAGAACTCCGCCTGGGTGGGCGCCGGGTCGGGCACGGGCTCGCCGACTCCCCGCAGGTCCAGCACGGTGTCGGCGTAGCGCGCACCGGCGGGACCGATGGAGTAGAGGCGGACCCGGGACAGCTCGTACATGGCGGACTCTCGTAAGTCTGGTGAAAGGTACGGTGGTTCGGGAGTTCCCGGAGCTGCGGCTCCAGGCGTCAGGAGTGGAACGGCAGTCCGGCGTCGGCCACCAGGTCGAGGTCGTCGGTGTCCTCGGCGGGCAGCAGGGTGGCCGTGCCGTCGGTGACCGGGACGACGCCCAGCTCCAGCAGCTCGGCCAGGGCGGCGCTGCCGGCCATGTCGCGGACCTGGAGCTGGTAGCGGGCGGTGGTGCGGTACGTGCCGCCGTTGTCGTCGCCGGTGCGCTGCAGGAAGCCGGAGTCGGTGAGGAAGGCGAGGGCCTTCGCCACGATGCCGGTGGTGGAGGCGGCCGGCCGGCGGGCGTCCTTGGTGGCGCCGGTGGCGCTGCGTCTGGCCCAGATCCGCCAGGCGGCCTCCAGGCCGGGCGCGTCGGTCGCCGGGTCGGTGTTCTCGCCCTGTTCCTCGGCGCGCTCCTCCAGGCGGCGGCAGGCCTGCCGGACGAAGGCGTCGACGCCGTTGACGGTGACCCGGCCGATGTAGGAGTCGTCGGCGAGGTCCTCGGGGCGCGGGAACGCCAGCGCGGCGACCGCGAGATGGGCGAGTCCGTGCAGGAAGCGGTCGGCGGAGTCGGCGGCGGTGCGACGCGCGTAGTCACCCATGCGGACGGCGAAGACGGAGTCCTCGGCGGCGGTCACGGCCATGCCCGCGCGCGGGGACACCTCCAGCACGACGAGCCCGAGGCCGGCGGCGACGGCGTCCGCGAGCCGGGCGAACGCCGGGTTCTCGCGGTAGCGGCGCAGCAGTTCGGTGTACTCCTGGTCGCGCGCGGGCGCCAGCTTGGGCTGGAGTCCGAAGGCGACGAGCCGCGCCGCGTCGGCGGCGTCGGCGGGGGTGACGGCTGAGCCCGCCGGTGCGGCGGCAGGCTCGGGTTCACTCCGGTCGACGTGCTCGGTCACGGGTGGGGCTCCTTGTCGTGCTGTGGTCCGCTCATGCTGCTTCCGTCCGGTCCGCGGCCATGCCGGCCGCGTCGAGCAGGGCGGTCCCCACGATGAGGTCCGCCCCGCCGAACTCGGGATCGTCCAGTTCGGTGCCGTCGTCCACGGCGAACAGCAGCTTCTCCTCGCCCTGCCGGTAGGCGGTGCCGACGGCCGGACTGGCCGCGTGGACGGCCAGCAGCGCCACCAGGTACGCCAGGTCCGGGTCGCCGGTCCGCCGGGCCTCGGCGAGCAGCCCGGACAGTCTGCGCGGGGCGTCCGCCGGCAGGTCCAGCAGCTCCGTCGCGGCGGCCAGCTGCTCCTCGCTGAACCGGCTGTCGTCCGGCGTGGCGATCAGGTCGGGTTCGGGCATCTCGGCGCCCAGGTGCTCCCGTTCGACGGGCGGGGTCAGCAGTATGTCGACGAGGTCCCCGATCCGGACGGACACCGGTGTGCGCAGTCCCGTGCCGCGCGCGAAGAAGGCGTCCGTGACCCGGATCGCCTGCTCCAGGGGCAGCGGCAGGACGGGGGCGACGAGGTGGCCGTACAGGTCGATCCCGGACGTGGACGCCGGGGTGGCGAAGGCCTGCCGGTCCTGTTCCGCGCGGAACAGCGGGCCGGCCTCCAGCAGGCGGGACTGGAGCTGGGTGTGGCGCCGGATGCAGTCCTTGACGATGTCGACGAGTTCGGCGGCGCGGCGCTTGTGCTCGGGCTCCTCGGTCTCGTCGCGGGCCTTGCGGATGTTGGTGAGGATGGCGTTCTCGTGGCGGTACCGCTCGGCGACGTGGTCCAGGGCCTCGGCGATCATGTCGGGGACGGCGTTGAGCCAGTCGACCGCGCGGACGTTGCGCCGGGTGGCGTCCAGGGCGCGGCGGAGCGTCTCGGAGTACTGCACCGTGCGGTAGCGGGCCTGCTCGGCGGCGAGCTGGGCGTCGGCGAGCCGACCGCGGTTGATCAGCACCTCCAGCTTGACCTCGGCGGCGATCTGGGCGCTGGTGACGTCGGTGTCGAGGGCGCCGACCAGGACGTTGACCGCCTCGTCGGTCGTGCGCAGGTACACCGTGCCGCCGGGGCCGGGGACCTCCTCGATCAGCTTGAAGTCGTAGTCACGGCGGACGTACGTGCCGTCCGGCGCGAAGGTGCCGTAGACCGCGCGGAAGCCGCGGTCCACGCTGCCGACGTTGATGAGGTTCTCCAGGACCCAGCGGGCCACGCGCTCGTGTTCGGCGGTGGGCCGGTGCGGGGCCTGGGCGGCGATGCGCGGGATCAGCCGGGCCACGATCTGCTCGTGGTCGGCGCCGGTGTCGAAGTCCATGTTCAGCGTGACCAGGTCGATGGCGGCCAGGGCCACCTCGGCCATCCCGTACACCGAGTACTCACCGGCCAGGTTGGCCTTGCGCGCGTCCAGGTCGTGCAGGGGCGCGGTGCAGGCGAGCGCGCGCAGCCGACGCGCCAGCCCCTCGTCGGCGGCCGGACCCGGAGCCGGGCGCGGCCCCGCGCTGAGCTGGGGCGGAACACGGTCCGTCGATGCAGGCGAAGTCACGGTGCACAGACTAGGTCCTGGGTCTGACATCGGCCCAAACGGCTCAGAAGCGACGGCCGTCACAGAAGCTCAAGAGGCACCTGCCGGATCCTCGCCGACCCGGCGCCGGTACACCTCGACCACCCGCTCCAGGGAGTCCGCGAGGTACGTCTCCAGCTGCCGTTCCGCGCCCCGCCGGTCGCCCGCCTGCAGGGCCTGGAGGATCCCGGCGTTGCGGGCGAGGTAGGGCTCGTGCAGGCGGCGCTCGTCGTCCACGACGTGGAAGGCGAGGCGCAGCTCGGCGAAGACGCTGCGCATCAGCTCGTCGGTGCGCTCGCTGCCGGCGAGGGCGACCAGTTCCCGATGGAAGTGGATGTTGGCCGTACCCAGCTCTTTCCAGTCGTTCTCCGCGGCCGCCGTCCGTCCCTCCTCGACCGCCGCGACCAGCCCGCCGAGCCGGTACGGCGGTGCGCCCAGCCCGCGTACGACGGCGCACTCGACCAGGGAGCGCGTGCGGTAGATGTCCTCGACGTCCTCGACGGTCAGGACCCGCACGAACACCCCGCGGTTCAGCTCGTGGACCAGCAGGCGCTCGTGGGTGAGCAGCCGGAACGCCTCGCGCAGGGTGTTGCGGGAGACGCCGAGCGCCCCGCCGATGCTGTCCTCCGACAGGCGGGTGCCGGGCGGGAAGTAGCCCTCGGAGATGCGGCTCCTGAGGATGTCGGAAACCCGCTCCGCGGTGCTCGTACGGCCCAGGAGGACACGGTCGCCGGCCAGTCCCGTCAGCTGCTCTGCCATGCCCGGAATTCAATCGCAGACACCAGGACGAAACAACGCGGGTATTGAAGGATCGTTGAACGATCCCCTACGGTGCTCGGCACGGCTCGCTTCCCCGCACCCTCCGTCCCTCATCTGCGAGGTGCCCATGAGCACGACTCCACCGCCCCGCTCACCCTCCGCGCCGTCCCCCGCCACCCACCCGGCGCGAGCCGGACGCACCGACGAGGACGGTGCGTTCGGCTGGCTGCGCGCCCTCGGCCCGCGCGGTCGGCGCGCCTTCGCCGGTGCTTTCGGCGGCTATGCCCTGGATTCCTACGACTACTTCACCCTGCCGCTCAGCATGGTGGCGCTCGCGGCGTACTTCGGTCTCGACAGCGGCCAGACCGGCCTGTTCACGACGGTCACGCTGGTGGTCTCGGCGGTCGGCGGCGCCGTGGCGGGCGTGCTCGCGGACCGGGTGGGCCGGGTCCGGGCCCTGATGATCACGGTGATCACCTACGCCGTCTTCACGGTCGCCTGCGGCTTCGCGCCCACCTACGAGACGCTGCTGGTCTTCCGCGCCCTCCAGGGCCTCGGCTTCGGCGGCGAGTGGGCGGTCGGCGCGATCCTGGTCGCCGAGTACGCGGGCGCGCGCCACCGGGGCCGTACGCTCGGCGCGGTCCAGAGCTCCTGGGCGGTCGGCTGGGGACTGGCGGCGGCGGTCTACACGCTGGTCTTCTCCGTCGCCGGCGACGACCTGGCCTGGCGGGTGATGTTCTGGACCGGCGCGCTGCCCGCGCTGCTCGTGGTGTGGCTGCGCCGCGGGGTGCACGACGCGCCCACGGCGACGGCGACCCGCGAACAGGACCCGCGTCGGGGCTCGTTCGCGGCCATCTTCCGGCCCGGCCGGGACGGCGCCCCGGGCCTGCTGCGCACCACGGTCTTCGCGTGCCTGCTGTCCACCGGCGTGCAGGGCGGCTACTACACGCTGGCGACCTGGGTGCCGACGTACCTGAAGTCCGAGCGCGGTCTGTCGGTCGTCGGCACCGGCGGCTACCTGACGTTCCTGATCTCCGGCGCCTTCCTCGGCTACCTGACCGGCGGCCTGCTGACCGACCGGCTCGGCCGGCGGAACAACATCTGGCTGTTCGCGCTGCTGTCGGCGCTGTGCATCGTGGCGTACGCCAACATCCCGCACGGCGCCGACACCCTGCTGCTGGTGCTCGGTTTCCCGCTCGGCTTCTGCATGTCGGCCATCTTCAGCGGCTTCGGCTCCTACCTGAGCGAGCTGTACCCGACGGCGGTGCGCGGCACCGGGCAGGGCTTCACGTACAACACGGGCCGCGCGGTGGGCGCGGTGTTCCCGACCCTGGTGGGCTTCCTCGCGGACAGCTGGGGCGTGGGCGGCGCGCTGGTCTTCGGCGCGATCGGCTACGGCCTGGCCGCGCTGGCGCTGCTCGGGCTGCCGGAGACGCGCGGGAGGGAGCTGGCGTGACGCGGGTGAACCGTACCGAGGACCGTCCCGTCGTCACGGTCGACGCGCACGCGCGCGCGTGGAGCCCCGCAACGGCGCGGGCCCGTTTCCGCGAGGGCCTGGCCGGGCCCACCGCGGGGGTCGCCGCCGGCCACACGCAGGCCAACCTGATCGCGGTGCCCGCCGACTGGGCCTACGACATGCTGCTGTTCTGCCAGCGCAACCCCAAGCCCTGCCCGGTGCTCGACGTCACCGACGCCGGCTCCCCGGCGACCGTCCTCGCCGAGGGCGCCGATCTGCGCACCGACCTGCCGCGCTACCGGGTGTGGGAGGACGGCGGGCTGGTGGACGAACCCACGGACGTCCGCGCGTACTGGCGCGACGACCTGGTGTCGTTCCTGATCGGGTGCAGCTTCACCTTCGAGTGGGCGCTGGCCCGGGCGGGCGTGCCGATCCGGCATATTGAGCAGGGCCGCAACGTGCCGATGTACGTGACCGGCCGGACGTGCCGGCCGGCGGGCCGGCTGCGCGGGCCGATGGTGGTGTCCATGCGGCCGGTGCCGCCCGAGCGGCTGGGCGCGGCGATCAGGGAGAGCAGCCTGCTGCCGGCCGTGCACGGCGGCCCGGTGCACTGCGGGGATCCCGCGGCCCTCGGCATCGAGGACCTCGGCCGGCCGGACTTCGGCGACCCGGTGACCCTTGCCGACGGCGACATCCCGGTGTTCTGGGCCTGCGGGGTGACCCCGCAGGCGGCCGTGACGGCGTCCCGGCCGCCGTTCGCGATCACGCACGCGCCGGGCCGGATGTTCCTGACCGACGCCCGCGACGAGCAGTACCGGCTGGTCGGCGTCGACTGAGCCCGGCCGGACCGTAACCCGCGTACCGAGAAGACTCCACGACGACCGGAGACACGAGAACACCATGACCGCGAGCACCGCGATCGATCTGAACGCCGACCTCGGCGAGGGCTTCGGCCGCTGGCGGCTGACCGATGACGAACAGCTGCTGTCCGTCGTCACCAGCGCCAACGTGGCCTGCGGGTTCCACGCCGGGGACGCGGCCACCATGCGCCGGGTGTGCGCACAGGCGGCCGAGCGCGGGGTGACGATCGGCGCGCAGGTCTCCTACCGGGACCTGGCCGGTTTCGGGCGGCGCGCGATGGAGGTGCCGCCCGCCGAGCTGGCGGCCGAGGTGGCCTACCAGATCGGCGCGCTGGAGGTGTTCGCGCGGGCGGCGGGGTCGCGTGTGGCGTACGTCAAGCCGCACGGCGCGCTCTACAACCGGGTCGTGCACGACGAGGAGCAGGCCCGGGCGGTGATCGACGGCGTGCGGCTGGCGGACGCCTCGCTGCCGGTGCTGGGCCTGCCCGGCTCGCGGCTGCTGGCGCTGGCCGCCGAGGCGGGGCTGCCGGCGGTCACGGAGGCCTTCGCGGACCGCGCGTACACCGACGAGGGCACGCTGGTGCCGCGGGGCCGGGACGGCGCCGTGGTGACCGACCCGGACGCCGTCGTGGAGCGTTCGGTGAGTCTCGCCCGCTCCGGCGCGGTGACCGCGCACTCCGGCGCCCGGATCCGGGTGCGCGCCCGTTCGCTGTGCCTGCACGGCGACACGCCCGGGGCGGTCGGCCTGGCCCGGCGGGTGCGTGAGCGGCTGGTGGCCGCGGGCGTGCGGCTGGAGGCGTTCGCGTGAGGGCGCTTCCCGTCGGCGACGACGCGCTGCTCGTCGAGGTGTCCTCCGGACAGGAGGCGCAGGCCCTGCACGCGGAGCTGCTGCGGCGCCGCGCGGCGGGCACCCTGCGCGTCCGCGAGATCGTCCCGGCGGCCCGTACGGTGCTGCTCGACGGGCTGGCCGACCCGGCCCGCTGGGCGGCGGAGCTGACCACCGTGCGGCTCCCGGCCGTGCCCGTCCACGCGCGCGAGCCGGTCGAGCTGCCCGTGCGGTACGACGGCCCGGACCTGGCGGCGGTCGCCGAGCGCTGGGGAGTGAGCGCGCGCGAGGCGGCCCGCGTCCATGCCGGCACCGAGTTCACGGTAGCCTTCTGCGGTTTCGCCCCCGGCTTCGGCTACCTCACCGGGCTCCCGGACCGCTACCACGTCCCGCGCCACGCGACCCCGCGCACGTCCGTCCCGGCCGGTGCCGTGGCGCTGGCCGGGCCGTACACGGGCGTGTACCCGCGTTCCTCACCGGGCGGCTGGCAGCTGATCGGCACGACGGACGCGGTGCTGTGGGACCACACGCGGGTACCGGCCGCGCTGCTGACCCCGGGCACGCGCGTGCGGTTCGTACCGGTGGAGGGGGCATGACCGATCGTGCGCTCGTCGTGGTCCGCGCCGGGGCGCTGACCACCGTGCAGGACCGCGGGCGGCCGGGGTACGCGCATCTCGGCGTGCCCCGTTCCGGCGCGCTCGACCCGGCCGCGGCGGCGCTGGTGAACCGGCTCGTCGGCAACCCGCCGGACGCCGCCGTCCTGGAGACCACCCTCGACGGCTGTGCGGTGCGCCCCCGTTCGACCGTCACCGTGGCGGTCGGGGGCGCGCCGTGCCCGGTGAGGGTGGGCGGTCGCCCGGCCGCGTGGGGCGCGCCGCTCGTGGTGCCGGCGGGCGAGGTGCTGGAGGTGGGCGCGGCCACCGCCGGTGTCCGCGGCTACCTCGCGGTCGGCGGCGGGATCACCGTGGAGCCGGTCCTCGGCAGCCGGGCCACGGACCTGCTGTCCGGACTGGGTCCGGCCCCGCTGGCGGACGGCACGGTGCTGCCGCTGGGCGCCCCGGCCGGCCCTCCCGCGCGCGTGGACGGCGCGCCGCAACCGGCCCCACCGGCCGAGCTCGTGCTCCGGGTGACCCCGGGCCCGCGCGACGACTGGTTCACGGCACGGGCGGTACGGGACCTGGCCACGCGCGCGTACCGGGTGTCCGCGGCGAGCAACCGCATCGGCCTGCGCACCGAGGGGCCCGCGCTGGAGCGGGCCCGGACCGGTGAGCTGCCCAGCGAGGGCATGGTCCTCGGCGCGGTGCAGGTCCCGCCGGACGGGCGCCCGGTGGTCTTCCTCGCGGACCATCCGACCACCGGCGGCTACCCGGTGATCGCGGTGGTCCGCGCCGCCGACCTGCCGGCCGCCGCACAGGCACTGCCGGGCACCCCCGTCCGGTTCGTACCGGTACGGCGCCGCTGACCCTCACCGGCTACCCCAGCGGAGCCCACGGCCTCACCGACCACCCTGGCAGCCACCGCCTCGGGAGCCGCCTCCGCCCCGCCGCCCCCGTGTTCCAAGGACGCCAGGGCCGACGAGAGCGCCGCCGACGCGCGCAGGTCCAGGCGGGCGCTGGTGCCCCGCGCGCGGTGGCGGAGTTCGTCGGCGGCGAGGCGCAGCAGCTGCGGCAGCAGGTCGTTGCAGCGCCGGAGCACCCAGCCGGTGCCGGCCGTGGCCAGCCACCAGAGGCTCGCTGTGCGGGTCGGCGCGGGGAACTCCGGCTCGGGCGAGGGCGGCCGGCCGGAGGCGTGGCCGGTCTCGGCGAGCAGGGCGTGGCAGCGGACGGCGAGCTGCCGGTGGCCGCGCTCGCCCGGATGCAGCCGGTCCGCGCTCCACAGGCTCCGGTCGGCGGTCCAGCCGTCGTCCGCGGCGTGCAGGTGGAGGGCGCCGTAGCGCTCGGACAGCGCGTGGACGACCGCGTTGACCGCCCGTTGCCGGCGGGCCAGCGGGCGGGCGAGGGCGTCCGGGAGCCGGAACATCGCGCCGGGGTCGGGCAGGCAGGCGGTGAGCAGGGTGGCGCCCTGCCGGGTGAGGGACGCGTAGACGTGGTCGAGGTGGGCGGCCACGGCGTGGATGTCGAAGGTGTGGCGCAGCGTGTCGTTGACGCCGATGACGACGGACACCAGGTCGGGCCGCAGCTCCAGGGCGGCCGGTGTCTGTTTCTCCCGCACGTCCCGGGTCTGCGCCCCGCTGACCGCGAGGTTGGTGAACCGCACGTGCTCGCTGTCCTCGGCGAGGGAGGCCGCCAACAGCGCGGCCCAGCCCCGCCACCCGGAACCGACCGGGTCGCCCACGCCCTCGGTCAGCGAGTCGCCGAGGGCGACGAACCGGACGGGTCGGCTCCGCCGTCGTGCCGCACCGGCTCTCATGCCACGCCCTCCCGCACGGCGGGACGGGAGTCGGGGCGACGCGGCACCTTCGCGTCGTGGGCCGCCAGGAAGGCCTCCACGGCCGTTCCCCAGCCGAAGCACTCCGCACGCGCGCGTGCCGCTTCGCGCCGCTCGCTCTCGCCGCGCTCCAGGAGGAGTTCCACCGCGTCCGCGAAGGACTCCGCGCCGCCGGCGGCGGTGGCCCCGGCGGACCCGATGACCTCGGGCAGCGCGGACGCCGCGCTCGCCACCACGGGGGTGCCGCACGCCATGGCCTCCAGCGCGGCGAGGCCGAAGGTCTCGGCGGGCCCGGGCGCGAGGCACACGTCGGCGGAGGCCTGGAGCGCGCCGAGGGCGGCCCGGTCGCGGACGTGCCCCAGGAAGGTCACCGGGAGCCCGCCGTTCCGCGCGCGCTGCTCCAGCCGGGCCCGCAGCGGACCGTCCCCGGCCACCACGAGCACCGCCCGCCGCCCGCGCCGCAGCAGCGCGTCGAGGGCGTCCAGGGCCGTGCCGGGGCGCTTCTCGACGGACAGCCGGGAGGCCATCACGAGCAGCGCCTCGTCCCCGCGCGCGTAGCGGTCACGCAGCGCGGGGTCGTGCAGCGCGGGGTGGCGTTCCCGCAGGTCGACGCCCAGCGGGGCGCGTACGACGTTGCGCGCGCCGATGCGTACGAACTCGCGCTCGGCGAACGCGGTGGTGCACACCACCCGCGCGTAGACGTGCGCGGTCCGGGTGTTCAGGGAGTCGGCGGCACGCCGGGCGAGGTGCTCGGGCAGGCCCCAGGTGCGCAGCACGCCGTCGGCGGTCTCGTGGGAGACCATCACGGCGGGCACGCGCGCGCGGCGGGCCCAGCGGCCGGTCCAGCGCAGGGTGGTCCGGTCGGAGACCTCCAGGCGGTCCGGGGCCAGCTCCGCCAGCAGGGCGGCCACCCGCCGCCTGTCGGTGAGGACGCGGTAGCCGCCGGTGCCGGGCAGCAGCGGGCCGGGCAGGGTGATGACGCGGCCCTGCTCGGTGTCGCGGTCGGTGTGCCGTTCGCCCGGCACGATCAGGACCGGTTCGTGACCCGCGGCCCGGAAGCCCTTGCCGAGTTCCCGCAGGGCGGTGCGCAGGCCGCCGGAGGCGGGCGCGACGAAGTTGGCGAGCCGGACGATGCGCAGGGACTGCCCGGTCATGCCGCCACCGCCGTCCTCCGGGCCGCGAGGACGTCCTCGTAGTGCGCGAGCAGCCGGTCGCCGACGGCGGCCCAGGTACGGCCCTCGACGGCCGCCCGGGCGGCGGCGCCGTACGCGGCCCGGCGCACGGGGTCGGCGGCCAGGGCGCGCACGGCCTCCTGTACGGCTGCGGCGTCGCGGGGCGGGACCAGCAGGCCGGTACGGCCGTGGTCGACCAGGTCGAGCGGGCCGCCGGCGGCGGGGGCGACGACCGGGACACCGCTGGCCATGGCCTCCTGGACGGTCTGGCAGAACGTCTCGTAGGGACCGGTGTGCACGAACAGGTCCAGCGAGGCGAAGATCCGGGCCAGGTCGTCGCCGGTGCGGCGGCCCAGGAAGACGGCGCCGGGCAGGGCCTCGGTCAGGTGCGCCTGGCTGGGCCCGTCGCCGACGACCACGACCCGCACGCCGGCCCGCCCGCAGAGGGCGGAGAGGAGTTCGACGTGCTTCTCGGGGGCGAGCCGGCCGACGTAGCCGACGATCGGTTCGCCGTTCGGGGCGAGGGCGCGGCGCAGCGCCTCGTCACGGTGCTGTGGCCGGAAACGTATGGTGTCCACGCCGCGCGGCCACAGCCGGACCCGCGGTACGCCGTGCTCCTCCAGGTCGGCCTGTGCGGCGCTGGACGGAGCCAGGGTGCGGTCGGCGGCGGCGTGCACGGAGCGGATCCGCCGCCAGGCGGCGCTCCCTCCGGCGCCCAGGTAGGTACGGGCGTAGCCGGCGAGATCGGTCTGGTAGACGGCGACGGCGGGCAGACCGAGCCGGGCGGCGGCCGCCATGCCGCGGACGCCGAGGACGAACGGGCCGGCCAGGTGCACCACGTCGGGGCGGTGGGCTACCAGGGCGGCGGCCAGACGCCGGCTGGGCAGGGCGACGCGGACCTGGGGGTAGCCGGGGAGCGGCAGCGAGGGGATCCGGACGACCGGGCACGGGGCGTCCGGGTCCGGGCCGCTGCCGGGCGCGGGGGCGGGGGCGGGGGCGACGACGAGCGGGTGGTGACCGCGATCCACGAGGTGCCGTGCGGTCTGGAATGCGCAGTGGGCCACGCCGTTCACATCGGGGGGAAAGGATTCGGTCACGATGACGACACGCATACGGGTGTTGTCGCCGTGCTGGACGTGCCCGCGTCAACTTCGATCTTTCGGCGCGGGGAACGTCCCATGAGCGTTGGGCTGGGCACCCGAGCAGGTCAGACGGCCGTCATGGCCGCCTGACCCGTGGGCCATCCGGTGTTCACCCGGCGGGCGGTCGTCCGCCGGGGCAGGGGCGTGAGTGGGGGTGGGCCGAGGGGGCTCAGCCGAGAGCCGCGTCCGGTCCGAAGCGGCTGCGCACCGCGGTCTGTACCTCGGCCTCCTCGGCCGGATCGGCGGCCAGGCGGCGCAGGCGCTCCACGACCCGGGTGTCGCCGGTCTCGGCGTGCCGGGCGGCGAGTTCGCGGGTGGTCTCCTCGCAGTCCCACAGGCATTCGACGGCGAAGCCGGTGGCGAAGGAGGGGTCGGTGGCGGCCAGCGCGCGGGCGGCGCGGCCGCGGAGGTGCGAGGAGGCCGTCTCGCGGTAGAGGTGGCGCAGCACGGGGGCCGCGCAGGCGATGCCGAGGCGTCCGGCGCCGTCGACGAGCGTCCCCAGGGTGGGCGCGTCCGGCCCCTCGCCGCGCACGGCCTCGCGGAGGGCGCCGAGGACGAGGTCGCGGTCCCGGGTGCCGCCGCGGGCGGCGAGCATCCGGCCGGCGGCGGCGCCGAGCGCGTCGGGGCGCTGGGCCCAGCGGCGCGCGCGGTCGACGGCGGCGACGCTGCGCATCCGTTCGAAGGCGTCGACGGCGGCCTCCACGACGAGCGCCGTCCCGTCGGTGACCGCGGCCTCGATCAGGTCGAGCGCGTCCCGGTCGTTGCCGTCGGCGAGGTAGCGCAGTGCCGTGCAGCGCGCTCCGTCGGTGCCGGTCCGGGCGGCCTGGACGATCTCGGGCCGGTCCTCGGGGCCGGCCACGGCGACCAGGCAGCGGGCGGCGGGCACGTGGAGGGCGGCGCCGCGGTCCATGCCCTGCTGGGCCCACTCGAAGACGGCGCGCACGCTCCAGCCCGGGCGGGGCCCGGTGGGGCGCATCTGCCGCTGCCAGCGGTCGAAGCAGCCGGCCTCCTGAGCGGCACGCACGCGCGTGGCGATCGATGCGCGCGGATCCTCGGCCCACAGCCGCCAGGGCCGTGGTTCGAAGGCGTCGCGTACGGCGGCGGCCAGCTCGGCTTCGCCCTCGGGGTCGGTGCCGAAGCGGGCCAGGACGGGGGCGGCGAGGGCGCGCAGGCCCGCGTCGTCGTCCCGGAGGGCCAGCTCGTCCAGGGCCCAGGCCCAGTTGGAGCCGTGCGCGGCGTACCGGCGCAGCAGTTCCAGGGCGTCCCGCCGGCCGTAGGAGGCGAGGTGGCCGAGGACGGCCAGGGCAAGGCCGGTGCGGGACTCGTCGGTGTCGAGCACGTCCTCGGCGTCGAAGAGGTGCGCCTCCACGGCGTCCAGCTCGCCGTTCAGGTCGAGGAAGAGCCGGGCGTAGTACAGGGAGCGGTTCTCCAGCTGCCAGTCGTGGCGGGGATCGCGCAGGACACAGTGGTTCAGGGCCGCGAGCGCTTCGGGGCGCGGGGCCGTGAGCGCGTGCAGCGTGCCGTCGCCGCGGCCGCGCTGGAGCAGCCCGAGCAGCGTACCGCTGGGCGCTATGACCGGATCGAACATGGGAAACAGCCTCACATCAAGCGTCGACGCAACCGGGGAACACGCATTACCTGGCCGCGTGACACAACGTCGGAGCGCCCGCCGTCTCTTGCTTGCTGTAGACCATTTCTCTCTGCCTCTCGTCGGTGGCCCATGCGGACCGCATCACGGCCCGCGCGGTGCGGCAACACCTGCCCAGCCATCGCGTCCGTGAATCACGACGTCATGATGACCCGCGGTGTGTGCTGCCGCGACCGTATTTCCGGCGGCCCTGTACCGCCTCCCCCGTTTTCCGTGTCCTACCTGGTCAGTGCGTCGGCGTCAGTGGACGCCGAACAGTTCCAGCAGCTCCGTCTTGGCGAACATCCGGGCCGTGTCGACGGCCGACGGCGTGCCTGCGGAAGGGTCGGCTCCGCCCTCCAGGAGGGCCTTGATCACGTCCGTCTCCCCCTTGAAGACGGCACCCGCGAGCGGGGTCTGGCCCCGGTCGTTGATCTGGTCCGCCGCCGCGCCGCGGGCGAGCAGCGCGCGCACCGCGTCGGCGTGGCCGTGGTAGGCGGCGAGCATCACGAGGGAGTCGCCGCGGTCGTTGGTGAGGTTGGCCGGAACGCCCGCGTCGACGTACGCCACGAGCGCCTCGGTCTGCCCCTGCCGGGCCAGATCGAAGATCTTGGTCGCCAGCTCCACGACCTCGGGGTCGGGGGCTTCGCTCATCGGCCGGACCACCTCTCCTTGCTGATGCGGGGACTGCTTCGTACGAGTGAATCGCCAGCGTACTGGCTCGCGCGGCACATGACCCGATGTGCCCGAGGTAAAGATCAGCTGCAGCTCCCCTCCCAGGCAACCCACCTGGTCAACCGGGCACCGACGGGCTCCTCCGAGTGGGGGAAATCAACCGATTTTCATCCAGTTGCACCTTTAATAGTATGGATACATCCTGTGATCCTGGAAGAACTCATGGTGACTGTCCCCCACCTTCGACACCAGGAGGCCCCAAATGATCCTCTCCCTCTCAGGCGTGCTGCTGCTCGGCGTCGTCGTCTTCCTGTTCTTCCGCAAGGACGGCCTGAAGGGCTCGCACGCCACGGTGTCGGCCCTCTTCGGCTTCTACCTGTCGACCACAGGCATCGCCCCGAGCATCAAAGCCGGAGGAGAGAGCCTGGCCAGCCTCCTGGGCGGCATCAAGTTCTGACCCTGCCCGTCCCGCCCGTACGCACCCACAGGAGACAGCAGTGGCCCGGCGCCCCCTCCCCCGCATCCTGAGCAAGGACAGCGCCCAGATCGCCCGGACGCAGATCGCCCGGAGCAGGGAACTGGCCCGGACGGCGGCCGACAGCGCCACCGACGTCCTCCACCCGCTGATCACCGTCACACGCGGGCTGCGCCTGCTGGCCTCGGCCGGCGGGCGCAGGTGGGCGGACACGCCCAAGGACAAGCGCGGGCCACTGCTGTTCTTCGTGGCGTCCGTGATCCTGCTCGTGGCCCTGATGCCGTACGGGCCGCTGCTCGCCGTCATCGCCGTGATGGCGGCCGCGGCCTGGCACGGCCGGGACCGCACCCCGCCGGCGCCCGAGGGGCCCGACGAGTCCCAGACCCAACGGCTCCAGTCGCTGTACGAGGCCCTGGTGCCGTACTTCTCCGGCGCGGACGACCCGGCGCCGCTGTACGCGCACGGCGGCGAGTGGGAGAAGGTCTTCGCCGTGCACGAGTTCGACGACGCCGGGCGCGTCGCCCACCTCGTGATCCGCTACCCCGCCTACTTCCCGGACGGCGAGGCCGAGGCCCGCGCGCGGATCGAGCAGCTGCTCACCGCGAAGGCCGGGCGCAGCCGCGAGTACCACTTCGGGTGGGACGAGGCGGGCAACCAGCTCACCGTCACCGCCCTCGCCCCGCTGCCCGCCGACGTCCCCGCCCAGCGGTTCGTCACCGCGCCCGGTGAGACCGTCCTCGGCTTCACCGACCCCAGCGAGGTCCCGCGCACGCTCCCCCTCTCCTACGGAGAGGAACAGATCGACATCCCGCCGGTCGTCTGGCGCACCGGCATCCGCTCCACCGAGCCGCACCTGCTGGCCCTCGGCCACCCCGGCAGCGGTACGTCCACCCTGCTGCGGTCCATCGTCCTGCAGACCCTGCAGTACGGCGACGTGCTGATCGTCGACGGCGGCGGCACCGGCGAGTACGCCTGCCTGACCGGGCGGGCCGGGGTGCTGGCCGTGGAGTGCGCCCTGCCCGGGGCACTGGCCAGCCTGGAGTGGGCCGCGCAGGAGACCGAGCGGCGGCTGATCGCGATCAACCTGGCGCGGCAGGCGGGCGACCCGCCGCCCGCGGACACCCGGCGGCCGCTGTGGATCGTGCTGGACCGGCCGAGCGTCTTCGCACACCTCGCCGCGGCGGACGGCCGCAAGGACCCGCAGGCGCTGCTCACCGTGCCCCTGCGGCACGGGCGCGCGGCGAACGTCACCGTGGTCGTGGCGGAGCAGTTCGACAGCGCGGAGGCGCTGACCGACGCGGTACGGCAGCACACGCGCGCGCGTGTCGTGCTCGGGCCGGCCGCGCCGGAGCAGGTGGAGGCGGTGCTCGGGGCAGCGCCGCACACCACGCCGATGACGCAGGTGCCGCCCGGGCGGGGGTACGCCCGGCTGGGGTCCGGTCCGGTGCACCGGCTCCAGGTGCCGCGTACGCCCGACCCCTACGACGACGCCACGAGTGATGCCGACCGGCAGGCGGTGCTGGACCTGCTGCCGCCCCGCGACACCGCCGGGGAGGCCGAGCCGACGGACCTCACGAAGCACGCACCGGTGGCCGCGGAGGCCGTGGCGGCCGAGAACTGAGCAGGCGCCCTGAGCCGCGGCCGAGTGAGACTTGCGCCGGCCGTGCTGGACGGGTGCCACCCTCGTGCCCTGGCAGGCGTCCCGCTGCATCACCGCGCCCGGCCCACGACGGCCCGCGGTACGACCGGCCGCTGCCGACGCGGAGGCGCGCCGACCGCTCGACGGCCCGCGGCCCGGAGGGCGCGACGGCCACTGCCGGGCGGGCGCCGCCCCGCCGCACCACTGCCCGCCGCCACCCGTGCTTGCGGGCCCCGCAGATCCGGCCCGCGGAGCCGTGCGCGCCAGAGTGCACGCGCCCGTCGATGCCGGTGGCGCCGGCGATACCCGCGTCCAGCGGCACGCACAGGGACCGGTCCGTGCCCCGGCCGGCGCCGGTCCGGCTCTCGGCGAGGCCCCCGGCGCCCCTAGGGGGCACGCGGAACCGCGCGGGTGACCACGTGTCCGAGCCGCCCCCGCCCCGGAACCGCCGGTCTAGGCCACGAACGTGCGCGGTGCCTCCGTACCGCCCGACGCCCCCGATTCCACCAGCCGCGCCGCGGCGGCGAGCCGTACCGCCGCCTCCTCCGCGACCGCTCCCCCGACGGTGAACGGAAGCCGGACGTACCCCTCGAAGGCGCCGTCGACGCCGAAGCGGGGCCCGGAGGGCACCCGGACACCGGTCCGCTCGCCCGCCTCGGCGAGACGGGAACCGGAGAGGCCGCCAGCGCGCACCCAGAGGGTCAGTCCGCCGCGCGGCACCTCGAACTCCCAGTCGGGCAGTTCCCGGCGCACCGCCGCCACCAGGGCGTCCCGGTTCTCCCGGGCCTGGATCCGGCGCAGCTCGACCGCCTGCGCCCAGCCACCGGTGCTGAACAGCCAGTTCACGGCCAGCTGCTCCAGCACCGGCGTCCCCAGGTCGGCGTACGCCCGCGCGGCGACCAGGCTGCGGATGACGTCCGGCGCCGCCCGCACCCAGCCGATACGCATCCCCGCCCAGAAGGCCTTGCTGGCCGAGCCGACCGTGATCACCGTGGAGCCCGCCGGATCGAACCCGCACACCGGCCGGGGCATGCCGCCGTCCCGGAACTCCTCGTCGAGCCACAGCTCGGACATCGTCTCGTCGGCGACGAGGACCGTGCCGGCCGAGCGGGCGGCGTCCACCAGCCGGCGCCGTTGGTCCTCGTCGGCGAGCGCCCCGGTGGGGTTGTGGAAGTCGGCGACCACGTAGGCGATCCGCGGCGCCGCCTCGCGCAGGACCTGCCGCCAGCGGTCCATGTCCCAGCCGGACAGGCCCTCGGCCATGGCGACGGGGACCAGCCGGGCGCCCGTCTCGCGCATCAGCTGGAGGATGTTGGCGTACGACGGCGACTCCACGGCGATGCGCTCGCCGCGGCCCGCGAAGAGATGGCAGATCGCGTCGATGGCGCCCATCGCGCCCGTCGTCACCATGATCTGCTCCGGCATGGTGGGGATCCCGCGCGCGGTGTAGCGCTCGGCGATCATCGAGCGCAGGGCGGGCAGCCCGGCCGGGTAGTCGCCGTGGGTGTGGGCGTACGGCGGCAGTTCCTCCAGGGCGCCCCGCACGGCCCGGGTGAGCCAGGGTTCGGGCGCCGGGAGCGAGGCGCAGCCCAGGTCGATCACGGAGCCGAGGGCCTCCGGGGGCAGGGGTTCGAGGCCGCGGGCCGGGATGGGGTTGCCGGCCGGTACCGCGGTCCAGCTGCCGGCCCCGCGCCGGGACTCCAGGAAGCCCTCCCCGCGCAGCGCCTCGTAGGCGGCCGCGACGGTGGTGCGGCTGACGGAGAGGGCCATGGCCAGTTCGCGTTCCGCGGGCAGCCGCGCGGCCACCGGCACGCGGCCCTCCAGCACGAGCAGCCGGATGCCGTCGGCGAGGGCGCGGTAGGCGGGCGGTCGGCGGGTGCCGGGGCCGGCCGGGCGGTCCTGCTGGGAGTTGAGGAGCCGGGCGAGCTGCGCGGCCCCCACGGCCGAGGTCCACTGCGCCATGAAGATCAGTCCACCTTCCCCGGATTGGCCATGGATGGCGATCCATCCCGAGCCACAGAGTGTCATGCGTCAGGCCACCGCCACCACCCAGGGGGGTAATCCCGTGTCCACAGCCGGCTCCACCAGATCAGGCACAGCCGCACCCGGCCGCCACCTCGGCCGGCGGCTGGTCCAGCTGTACTCCGGGCTCGCGCTCTTCGGCGCGAGTTCCGCGCTCCTGGTCGCGGCGGGGCTGGGCCTGGAGCCGTGGAACGTGCTGCACCAGGGGCTCGCGGAGCTGACCGGCCTGAGCATCGGGGTGGTGTCGATCATCGTGGGCGCGGCCGTGCTGCTCCTGTGGATCCCGCTGCGCCAGCGGCCCGGGCTCGGCACGGTCTCCAACGTCTTCGTGGTCGGCCTGGCGATGGACGGCACGCTCGCCCTGCTCCCGGACGCCCGTTCGCTCGCCGTGCGCGTCCCGCTGCTCCTCGCGGGCATCGTGCTGAACGGCGCGGCGACCGGCCTGTACATCGCGGCGCGGTTCGGACCGGGGCCGCGCGACGGACTGATGACGGGCCTGCACCAGCGCACCGGCCGGTCGATCCGGCTGATGCGGACGGCCGTCGAGGTGGCGGTGGTGGTCAGCGGATTCCTCCTGGGCGGCACCATCGGGGTGGGCACCGTGCTGTACGCCGTGTCCATCGGCCCCCTGGCGCAGGCGTTCCTGCGGCTGTTCGCCCTTCCGTCGGCACCCTCGGGCAGCACGGTCGTTGCCGGGACGACACCCGGGCGCGCGATACTGCGACCGTGACCCTCGCGACACCGCCCCTGCGCCACCCGTACCTGGACCACCCGGGGCCGATCCCCTTCGCCCACCGGGGCGGGGCGGCCGACGGCCTGGAGAACACCGTGGCGCAGTTCCGGCGCGCGGTGGAACTGGGCTACCGGTACATCGAGACCGATGTGCACGCCACGGCGGACGGCCGGCTGGTCGCCTTCCACGACACCACCCTGGACCGGGTCACCGACGGCGCGGGCCGGATCGCCGACCTGCCCTGGGCGGAGATACGGCAGGCGCGCGTGGGCGGCCGTGAACCGGTGCCGCTCTTCGAGGAGCTGCTGGAGACGTTCCCCGAGGTGCGCTGGAACGTCGACATCAAGGCGGAGCCCGCGCTGCGGCCCCTGCTGGAGCTGATCGAGCGCACGAACGCCTGGGACCGGGTCTGCGCGGGCTCCTTCTCCGAGGCGCGCGTGCTGCGCGCCCAGCGGCTGGCCGGGCCGCGGCTGGCCACCTCGTTCGGCACCCGCGGGGTGCTGAGCCTGCGGCTGCGCTCCTGGGGGCTGCCGGCCGCGGTGCGCCGGTCGGCCGTGGCCGCGCAGGTGCCCGAGGCCCAGTCGGGCGTCCCCGTGGTCGACCACCGCTTCGTCCGCGCCGCCCACGCGCGCGGGTTGCAGGTGCACGTGTGGACCGTCAACCAGCCGGAGCGGATGCACCGGCTCCTGGACCTCGGGGTCGATGGCATCATGACCGATCACATCGACATGTTGCGCAAGGTCATGGAGGACCGCGGCGTCTGGGTCTGACCGCCCGGCCGCACCGGCCCGAGCCTTCGCAGGAGCACGGGGAAGCGAGGGCACGGGTGAGCACCGACACCGTGCGGACGGCAGAGGACGAGGCCGCCGCCCGCCGGCGCGAGCAGCGCGGCTGGTACGTGTACGACTGGGCGTGCTCGGTCTATTCGACGAGCGTCCTCACGGTGTTCCTGGGCCCGTACCTCACCTCGGTCGCGGAGCGTGCCGCGGACGGCGACGGCTATGTGCACCCGCTGGGCATCCCGGTCCGTGCGGGCTCCTTCTTCGCCTACTCGGTCTCCCTGTCCGTGATCGTGGCGGTGGTCCTGATGCCGCTGGTGGGCAGCGCGGCCGACCGCACGGGCCGCAAGAAGCCGCTGCTCGCCGCGGCGGCCTACACCGGCGCGGCGGCCACCACGGGGATGTTCCTCCTGGACGGCGACCGGTACCTGCTCGGCGGGGTGCTGCTGGTGGTGGCCAACGCGGCGCAGTCCGTCGGGATGATGCTCTACAACTCCTATCTGCCGCAGATCGCCCCGCCGGACCAGCGGGACGCGGTCTCCTCCCGGGGCTGGGCCTTCGGCTACGCGGCGGGCTCCCTGGTGCTCGTCGGGAACCTGGTGCTGTACTCGGCGCACGACTCCTTCGGCCTGTCCGAGACGGCCGCGGTCCGCGTCTGCCTGGCCTCGGCCGGGCTGTGGTGGGGGGCCTTCACGCTCGTCCCGCTGCGCAGGCTGCGCGACCGGCACGCGCGCGTGGCGCACACCACGGCGCCGGGGCTGCGGCAGCTCGCGGCGACCGTCCGGGACATGCGCCGGCATCCGCTGACCCTGGCGTTCCTGCTGGCGTACCTCGTCTACAACGACGGCATCCAGACGGTGATCACCCAGGCCTCGGTGTACGGCTCGGAGGAGCTGGGGCTCGGCCAGTCGACGCTCATCGTGGCCGTGCTGCTGGTGCAGGTGCTGGCCGTGGCGGGCGCGCTGGCGATGGGCCGGCTGGCCCGGACGTACGGCGCGCAGCGCACGATCCTCGGCTCGCTGGTGGCGTGGACGCTCACGCTGGCGGCCGGCTGGTTCCTGCCCGCGCGGGCGCCGGTGTGGTTCTTCCTGCTGGCCGCCGGGATCGGCCTGGTCCTCGGTGGCAGCCAGGCGCTGTCCCGGTCGCTGTTCTCCCATCTCGTGCCGCCGGGCAAGGAGGCGGAGTACTTCTCCGCGTACGAGCTGAGCGACCGCGGGATGAGCTGGCTCGGACCGCTGCTGTTCGGCATGACCTACCAGCTGACCGGAAGCTACCGGTCCGCGATCTTCTCGCTGGTGGCCTTCTTCGTCCTCGGTTTCGTCCTGCTCGCGCGGGTACCGGTGCCCCGGGCGATCCGCGAGGCGGGCAACCCGGTTCCGGAAAAGATCTAGCGTCGATTTAGCACTCGGCGTGAAAGGGCGGTAGTGTACGCGTTTGGCCTGCCAGGCGTACCGTTACTGCGCGTCAAAGATGCCGAAACGCTGGGTGACATCTGCTAGCAGATGTGACAAACCGGGCGCCTGTGGGTAGAACAAGGGGCGGCTACGACGGCGACGCATGACCCGGAACGGGACCCGGAACGGGAATCTTTACCGCCGACCGGACGTTGACCGGATGACGACGACAGCGACACCTGTCCTGTGGGCGACAAGCCCGGGAGGCACGATTCATGAGTGAGCGAGCTCTTCGCGGTACGCGCCTCGTGGTGACCAGCTACGAGACGGACCGCGGCATCGACCTGGCCCCGCGCCAGGCCGTGGAGTACGCATGTGAGAAGGGGCACCGTTTCGAGATGCCCTTCTCGGTCGAGGCGGAGATCCCGCCGGAGTGGGAGTGCAAGGTCTGCGGTGCCCAGGCACTCCTGGTGGACGGTGACGGCCCTGAGGAGAAGAAGGCCAAGCCCGCGCGTACCCATTGGGACATGCTGATGGAGCGGCGCACCCGTGAGGAGCTCGAAGAGGTCCTCGAGGAGCGCCTGGCGGTTCTGCGTTCGGGGGCGATGAACATCGCGGTCCACCCCAGGGACAGCCGCAAGAGCGCCTAGTCCCTGCCGGGGCTCGGCTGCTTCGAACAGCGCAACGCAACCGACCGCGGGGGGGCGGGCGCGGGCGCAACAAACCCCCGCCCCCGCGGGGGTGGGGGGGGGGGGGGGGTCGCGGGCCGCGGGCGGGGGGGGGGCGGGGGGGGGGCC